>JAZLLL010000159.1:0-7193 GCA_045598125.1 Methanobrevibacter sp.
ATTTTAGGTTTCTTTCTATTATCCTTATAATATTTAACACCTACTACATCATATTCTAAATAATTGAATAAAATAATCTTAGAATATTCTTCATTTATTTCTTTTTTACCAAAAGTTGGCTCATAAGTTATAGGTATATAAAGCAATATTTCATTATTCTTTTCAGGATATCTACCTATAATATTATTACCGAAATCTTCTCTATATGCGCATTCATAATCTAAATATGAAAATGAATAATCATTAATATCATATGTTTTGCAATTATAAATAGTATTATCTAATAAAAAGTCATAATGAATTGCGTCATTATAATGTACTTGGGCTTTTAAAGAGTTTAAATCATCTTCAGTTATAACAGAACCATTTTGTTTTACTAAAACAACACGACCATTTATATGATTAAACATATATTTTTTCGAATCAAGTTCAAATCCATCTGCACATAAGGCAGTTACAAAGAACAATCCAAGGCAGCAAACAATCATTAATATACATAAAAAGAATGATAATCTAGGCTTTGATGTAAAAATAGATTTACCTAATTCAAAACCATCAGCTAAATTATTAACAAATTCGCTTCTTTTGTTAATGTTATTGCTTAAATCCTTTTCATATTCTATTATTTCATATTCTTTCATAATATGATCAGTTTCAATAACACCATCAAACACTCTAATATGTCTTGTGGCATAATCCATAACTTGCTCAAAATTATGAGTAACAATAATTAAAAGTTTATTTTTTGATACTTCTTTTAATAATTCTATGATTTCTTTAGAAGTTTCACTATCAAGATTACCAGTAGGTTCATCCGCTAATATAATTGGACTATCTTTTGCTAATGCTCTAGCAATAACTGTTCTTTGCTTTTGACCACCTGATAATTTTGACCCTTTGTGTTTAATAAATTTTGATAAACCAACACGATCAATTAATTCTAAAGCTTTCTTTCTTCTTTCTTTTTTATCTTTTATATTCATTAAAGCTAGTTCTACATTTTCTAAAACTGTAAAACTTTCAATAATATTATAATCTTGGAATATAAAAGAAATATATTCTTTACGATATTCTTCCCATTGTTCTTGAACATAATGTGAGGTAGGACTTCCGTTTATGAATAGTTCACCTTCTTCGTATGAATCCATACCACTAATTACATTAAGTAATGTAGATTTACCAGATCCACTCTTACCAGTAATAGCTACAAATTCACCTAATTCAAATTTTAGGTTAACTCCTCTAATACCTACATTTACATTATTTTCAGAAACATATATTTTACCAATATCTTTTAATTCTAAAAAAGACATAATAAAATCTCCTTTCTTACTTTAAATTTCAAACACTCCTATGACTGGAAAATGGTCACTTTGTACTTTATTTACCACATAAGAGTCAATCAATCCTAAATCTTTGTAAAATACATAGTCAATTTTATTAAAAGGATCAATTGTTTTATGAGTTAATAAAACTTCACCATATTTATCTATGGTAGCTTCATTAAAAATCTTAAATATTTTTTTAATAATCTCATGATTAGGTTCCATATTAAGGTCACCTAAAAAGACACTTGGATTATTTCTTAATACTTTAATTAAAGTATTATAAGCATTTTCTTTTTCAGTGTCAACTAAACCAAAGTGCGAACCAATAACGTCAAGCTTTTTACCATTTAATTCAAATGTAGCTCTTGTTATAACTCTTGATTCATATCTTGTTTTGCCTTCTTCTTTAATTGGGTCAGGTATTTCAAATTTAATTACTTCACTAAATGGATATTTTGAAAATATTGCATTTCCATATTCTCCACATGGTGCATCAATAGCCTTAGAAAAATAAAAATATGGATAATTAGTTAATTTTGCAAGTTCTGTAACATGATCAAAGAATTCAGGGTCATTTTCTTTAAATCCTTTACCATAAATTTCGTTAATTGAGAAAATATCTGGATTTTCATTAGTTATTATATTAGCTACTTTATCTAATTCAACCTTTCTAATACCTTCTTTTAATAAACGATAATTTATACCATGCATTATATTAAAAGTCATTATTTTAAATTGCATAATTAATCTTCTTTCTTCTTATGAACATTTTTAAAATACATTTCATCAATCTTTTGATGCTTCATTTGTCTAAGTTTAGTATTAATTTTATCTAATCTTTTCTTTTTGTATCCAGGTTTTACTTTCTTAGGCATTGGTGTACGCATATGTACATCTTCCTCAATTTTTTTGATTCTTGTAGGTTTGTGGTCATTATTTCGTTTAGTTGTTACTTGTAATGAACCATTCTTTAGTGCTTTATATACACACTTTAAACCTTTTTTTCTTAATTCATCTAAATATTTATCGTCGTCATAATCATAGAATGATATTGCACTACCATTTAAATTAAATCTTGCAGTTCTACCTACTCTATGGATGAAATATTCAATCTCTTTAGGTAATTCAAAATTAATAACGTGACTAACACCTTCAATGTCTATACCTCTTGCAGCTATATCGCTAGCTACTACATATTGAATTTCACCATCTTTAATACGTTTTAAAACTTGTTTTCTCTCTCTAGATTCTAAGTCACCAGTAATTTTAACGCATTTAATATTATTTTCGCCTAAATATGTAGCAATTTCATTTACTTTTTCTTTTGTATTTGCAAATATTAATACTAAATAAGGTGTAAATGTTTTTAGCACTTTTAATAATAAACCAAGTTTATCTTGGTTTTTAGTGGGAATAAATACATATTCAATTGAATCTTTGTCAATTGATTTTTTTGATAAATCAATAAGTTCGCATCTCTTTTGGTGATTATCCAACAAATATTTATTTACAAAATTTACTAAACCAGTTGGAATTGTTGCTGAAAAAGCAGAAACTTGCTTTAAATTCTCAAATTTAGAAAATACTTTGTCAATTTCATCAACGTCCTTACTTCCAAATACCATATCTGCTTCGTCAATTATAACTGATTTTGCGGTATAGATTTTAAGTACATTCTCATTATGAGCTAAATCTGCTAATTTACCAATAGTGCCAATACAAATTTGAGGTTGAGATTTCTCTAAACGTTTAATTTCTGAATCTCTATTTGACCCACCAACATAAAGCCTAACATCGATTTGATCAATAGTATAAAATTTTGTGATTTTTAAAACTTCTTCTTGTAATTGAAAGGCAAGTTCTCTAGTTGGTGATACAATAACATATTGAATTTCGTGAAGATTTTCATCTAAATTTTGTAACATAGGTATAATAAAGGAATGAGTTTTACCTGTGCCAGTAGCACTCTTACCAACAATACTATCCCCATTTAATAATCTAGGTATAACTTGTTCTTGAACTTCTGTAGTTTCAAAAAAATCAATATTAGCTAAACCCTTATTAATATATTCCTTTAGATTATAATTCACAAATTTCATAAAAATCACCTATTCTATTTTGATTGTTTCAATAGTTATATAATAACTTTCTTTTAAAAATCCCATTTCTTGTCCGTAATAATCATTAGTAAACATATCACTTGTAATATCACTAACAATTTTTTCAATTACATCATAGCCTTCAATAATCCAGCCAAAACCTGCGTAACTACCATCTAATGATGATACATATTTATCCCCAATTACAATAAAAAATTGTGAACTAGCAGAATTTGGATCATTACTTCTAGCCATAGAGATAACACCAGTCTTGTGAGCAAGATTATTATCTACTCCATTAGCTTTAAATTCACCTTTAATGGTGCTTGAATCTTTAGCGTTTGCTCCACCTTGTAATACAAAATCTGCTTGCATTCTTGTAAATACAGAACCATCATAACTACCTTCACTAGCAAGTTTAATAAAATGATTGCAAGTTATAGGAGCATTAGTTTTATCTAACTTAACTTTTACTTCACCATAATTTTTAATAACGATAACTGCAGTATCTTTATTATAAACATCTTCATCAATATTTTCTTTTTTATTATTAGCGCATGAAACTAACAATAAACAAGCAAATATAATTAAGATTAACTTTATAAAGTTATTTTTCATTGCTTTTACCACCTTTTACTAAATTTTTTGCACTAGATTTAATCATTAAGCTGCGAGGTACTAATCTACTTAAAAAGAACTCAAATCTATTCTTAAAACCAACTATAAGCATTTTTTTGCCTTTTTTAACCTTTTTAAGAGCTTTTGTAGCGACATCCATTGCTTCTATTGGTTTTTTCTTTTTAAATGTGAAATCATTATGTGCTTTTTCCACAAATCTAGAATTAAAAGGCCCAGGGCATAATGTAAATACTTTAATTTTAGTATCTTTAAGCTCGTAAGTAATAGCTTCACTAAAATTAACTAAAAAAGCTTTTGTACAATGATAAGTAGACATAAAAGGTCCGGGATATAAACCAGCAATACTTGCTACATTTATTATTAAACCTTCGTTATTTTTTAGCATATTATCTAAAAATACTCTTGATAAATATAAAGGGGCATTACAATTTACCTCAGTCATTTTAAGTTCAAAGTCTATATCCATGTTCTTAAAATCACATCTATCACCAAATCCAGCGTTATTTATTAATTTATTAACAAAATAGTCATTAATAATTGTATAGTTATATAATCTTTTCAATTCTTCTTTTTGGCTTAAATCACAAACTAAATAATCAACAACTAAGCCTTCATTAATTTCTAAAGCTTCTTTTCTCGTTTCTTCTAATCTTTCTTGATTAGTACCAACTAATAACAAATTGCATCCTTCTTTTGCATATAATTTAGCAAAAGCTTTACCTAACCCACTACTAGCACCTGTTATTAAACAAATATTTATCATATTACTTACCTTCACATATAATACCAAAGCACTTTGGATAATCTATTTTAGTAATTAAAACACTAATGCAGTCATTTTCTTTAGCATCTTTAGAATTAAATTCGACCTCTAAATAATTAGATGTATGACCAAAGCATAATCCATTATTATTTTTTTCCACAATAACATCTAAACAAGTATTCAGAAACTTGTTTCGATAATTTATTGCTAATTCTTTATTTAATTCTAATAATTCATTAACTCTTATTTTCTTAGTTAGTGGATCAATTTGGCCATCATAATTATAAGCTAAAGTTAAAGGTCTTCTAGAATATGGAAATACATGCATTTCACCAAAGCCAATTTCTCTAATAAACTTTTTAGCGTCTTCAAAATCTTCTTTTGTTTCTTTCGCAAAACCAGCTAAAATGTCTGTAGTAATATTTACCAATGGAAAATATGAACGGATTAAGTCAATCTTTTCCTTATATTCCTTAGTATTATATTTTCTTTTCATATTTTTCAAAGTATTATCAGCCCCACCTTGCAAAGGGATATGGAAATGTTCACAAAAATGTTCTCTATTTTCATAAATTACATCTAAAAGCTCTTTTGTGATTTCAGTTTCTTCAATTGAAGAGATACGTAATCTACCTAGTGTAGGTATTTTTACTAATTCTTTTAGTAAATCACTTAAAGTTAAGCCTAAATCTTTGCCATATGCTCCAGTATTTATACCTGCAAGAACTATTTCCTTCATTCCATTATCAGAAAGTTTTTTAATTTCTTCATATGCATTTTTAATATTTCTACTTTTAATATGACCTCTTGCAAAAGGTACTGTACAATATGCACAATAATTATCGCATCCATCTTGTACTTTTACAAATCCTCTTGTTTTATCGGTAAATCTATCTAATTTAAGTTCTTCATATTCTCTTACTTTTAATACATCATTATAATAAGAACAGTCCAATCCCTTACCACTTTTTAGTTTTTGAATTACTAAATCATAGATTTTGGTTCTGTTTGTAGTGCCTACCACAATATCAACGCCATCAATTTTTTTATAATCCTCTACTCTTAATTGGCTTGAGCAACCCATAACAGCTACAATAGCTTTATTATTTCTTCTAATTGCTTCTCTAATTATCTTTCTACTTTTAGAATCACCAGTTTCAGTTACTGTACAAGTATTAATAATATATACATCGCTAACATCATTATAATCTACAAGAGTAAATCCATTATCTAAGAACTTATTAATAATTGATTCTGATTCATATAGATTAACTTTACAACCTAATGAATAATATGCTACTTTCATATTATCTTTCAACCTCATATGCAATAATTGCCATAGCAGCTAAAGGTGCAGTTTCAGTTCTTAAAACTCTTTTACCCAAAGTTATTGTTTTAGCCTTAGTTTTGTTAATAGTTTCTATTTCTTTATCACTAAATCCACCTTCAGGGCCTACTATAACTAATATATTATTTAAATTCTTAATGTTAGCTAGATTTTCTTTCAAACTTAAATCATCTTTACTAGCAACTGACGCAAATAATACTAAGTCATATTCGCTAAAACTATTAATTAATTCTTTAAAGCTCAAAATATTATTTAATTTTAATAAACTTAATCTCTCACTTTGTTCACTAGCTTCTTTAACTATTCTTTCGTATCTTTCATTCTTGAATGGAGTGTTTTTATCTTTAGGACTAACTTTAATAACTGACCTATCCATTTCAACTGGAATATATGCATAAGCACCTAATTCAACTAATCTTCTTATAACTTCTTCTTGCTTATCTCTTTTAACTAAACCATGAGCAATAGATACCTTTACTTTAAGTTCGTTGTTATCCCTAATTTCTTCTAATACTTTTAGATTAACATTTTTATCTAAAGATATAATTTCACATAAAAATGATGTTTCGCCTTCAATTGTAGCGATAACTTTCTCACCAATATGCATCCTCATTACATTTTTAATATGATGTGAATCATTTTCATCAATTGTGATTATATTATTATTTAATTGATTGTTTTTTATAAAATATCTTTGCATAATAATCTCCACATTAATATTATTATATCATAGTTCGTTATATTTTTCAATATTCAGCCATTTATAACACGCTATCATAAAAAAATCCTAAAGCATAAAGGCCTTAGGATATATATTTTTACCATCTTACATCAATAACAGAATATACTTCATATATTGTGTCATCTTCAAAACGATAAGCTGTAAATTTTGCATTTTCATCAAAATTATTATATAAATCATTAGATTTATAAGTTAAAGTAAATAAAACAAATTCAGTATTACCAATATTTGTACCTACATAATTAAATTTTAGTATAGAATCTTTAATATTAAC
>JAZLLL010000160.1:0-5351 GCA_045598125.1 Methanobrevibacter sp.
AAAAATACTTTATTAAACATTAATCCTGATTAAATTAATCGAAAAAAAACATCACTAGATTTAAAATTTAAATATAATGAAAAAAAGATAAGTTAAAATTATTGACCTTAAAAACTTAAAAAAAATAAAAATAATTTAATAATTAATAAAAAGTTTATAAAAAAATAATAAAAAAAGAAAATAAAAAGAAAATAAAAAGCTTAAAGAAAATTAAATGTAGCTATAAATTAACACCAATTTCTTTAGCTTGATTCATTTTTTCTTCAAGTTCTTTTACAGCTCCTGGCTCTTGAATTCCACCAGCAGCAATTACTCCAACTACATCCATACCACAATGTCCAAACGGAGCAGTTTTGGTTAATTCAATGTAAGTTTCATATACTCCTTCAGGAGCTCCATGAGTAAATACTAAAACAGCTTTTTTACCTTCAAAAGATTTTTGAGGATTTCTAGATACAGAGTAGAATCTGTCAGTGATTAATTTACCTTGAGCAGTCATTTGACCATAATAGATAGGAGTAGAGAAAATAATAGTATCTGCATCTAATAAATCATCAATAATTTTTGCACCATCATCTTCAGTTACACAATCAATTCCATCCCCACATGCACCACATGCATGACATGGTTCAATATTTAATTCATCTAAGAAGTAATTAGTAATTTCATAATCTTTCATATTATTTGTTATTTCATCTACTAAAACTTCACAATTTCCACCTTTTCTTGGACTAGCTTGTAATACAACACATTTCATTTTATCACCTGAACTAAAAAATTTAACAATTAACTTATATAAAGACAATAGTTAATAGCTAAGAATAATTAAAACAAATATAACGACAATAGCTAATAACTAACAATACAATGAAAAATAAAAAAAATAAAAAAAAATAAAGAATTGAAAAAATTAAATTTATCCAATCCACCAAAAACTATTCAATCCCCAAGGGAAAAATTAAATTTATTCAATTCCGAAGGATTTTTTGAGTAATTTTTGGTTTACAAATCCTTCTTTATATAATTTACCAGTAGTTAAATCATTGATAACAACTTCAGCTGGAGCAAACATTCCTTTATCAATTTTATAAAAGTCAAATTCAGCTTCTTTAAATACATCAAAGAACGGTTTACCATATCCATCAGCTGCAGAAGAAGGTAATTGTTTTGCTACTGCTTCAATATCATCTCCTTCTTCAGATTCAACATAGTAAAAAGTTCTTCCACCGAATAAAACTGCATCATTAGTTTTACCCATAGCTTTTAAACCATCAGAGTCTACAGGAGCAATAGGTGCAATACCTGCTGCATGAACAACTTTTTTAACATCAAATTTAATAGCTTCTAACATTTTATAAGTTCCGTTTTCAACAACTCTTCCTGCAATTTGAATAGATCCAACTAATGAAGAAGTAGGAGCTACAAGTAAAAATACATTAGATACATCTACACCACATTCATCAGCAACATATTGAGCTACATCTTCACCTGGTAAAACATCAGCTTCTAAAGTAAGGATTGCAAGATCAGCATCATCTTTATAATCAATTTCTTCATAAGTTTCAGCAGGTTTTAAGGATAAAGCTCTAGCAGGACCAGAACCTAATGCAAAGAAATCACCTACAGAAACAGACCAACCAGCTTTTTGTGCACCTAAAGTAGAAATAGATGGGAAAGCAGTTTTAACTTTTACACAAGGTAATGCGAAGTTTTCAGAGAAATCTGCAGGAATAGAAATACCTACTTCAGCAAGTCCACCAAGACATACTTTAGTATATAATTCACCTGCTTTGAAACTTCCAGAAGCATTTACACCACAATCGAGAATAGTAGCACCATTGTCTAAAGTGGATACTTCTATATGATATTCATCAGCTTTTGCAATCATTTCGTCTACGACTTTTTTAGCTTCTAAATTTACACTTACCATATTTTGACCTCAAAATATATTGTAATTAAATAATCATTATTCAAATAAAAACGATAATTTTGATTAAGTTAATAATTGAATAAACTATTATAATAATAAATTTAATTATTAAACTATTTAAAAGTTTATAAAATAAAATGATAATATAAATGTAAAATAAAAAAAAAGTTTATCATACAACTTATTATTTATCCACCTAACTTTTTTCTATTTTTTAATTATTTTATCAAATTTTATATATTATTTAATATAAAATATATATAATTAATATTTTTTTGATTGTAATTTACTTGTTTAGACAAGTTTTGTGATATTATGAAGTTTAATAAAAGTTTGATAATTATATCATTAATACTTATATTTTGTATTAGTTTAGGTGCTGTAAGTGCAGCAGATAGTGCAGATATGAGTGTAAATGATATAAATGATGTTGCTACTGTTGAAAGTAGTATAAATGTAAACGATGAGATAAATGAAGTTAATGAAGGTGAAACAGGTAGTTTTGCTGATTTAAATAAAACAATATCTGAATCTAGTGATGATACTATTTATTTAGAGCATGATTATAAATTTGTTGAAGATACAGATTCTGATTTTAAAAATGGAATTAAAATAACTAAGGCTATTACCATTGATGGTCAAGGATTCACTATTGATGGATCTAACCTAACAAGAGTATTTTATATA
This sequence comes from Methanobrevibacter sp., assembly GCA_045598125.1. Lineage (GTDB taxonomy): Archaea > Methanobacteriota > Methanobacteria > Methanobacteriales > Methanobacteriaceae > Methanobrevibacter. The sequence goes on from JAZLLL010000160.1 coordinate 2,618, forward strand.
ACTGCTAATAATGTAACTCTTAAAAATATTACATTTATAAATTGTAGTTCTGATAGTTATGGTTGTGCTATTTATTCTTATGGGGATTCTGTTAATGTAGATGGTTGTAGTTTTGTGAATTGTAGTAGTGCTATTTACTTATATAGGATTGGTTCTATAAGTGATTGTAGTTTTGTTGGTTGTAATGGTAAGTATTATGGTGCTATTTATTCTTCTACTGCTTATTTTACTGTAGATGATTGTAGTTTTGTGAATTGTAGTTCTGGTAATTATGGTGGTGCTATTTGTTCTTATTATGGTTCTTTTAGTGTAGATGGTTGTAGTTTTGTGAATTGTAGTGCTACTGGTGGTGGTGCTATTTATGCTAATGATGGTTATTTTACTGTAGATGGTTGTAATTTTGTTGGTTGTAATGGTAAGTATGGTGGTGCTATTTATTCTTATTATGGTTCTTTTAGTGTAGATGGTTGTAGTTTTGTGAATTGTAGTGCTGTTGTTGATGATGGTGGTGCTATTTGTTCTGATAATGGTTTTGTTAGTGTAGATGGTTGTAGTTTTGTGAATTGTAGTGCTGTTGATGAGGGTGGTGCTATTTATTCTCATAAAAATTATTTGTGTGAGATTAGTGGTTGTGATTTTGTGAATTGTAGTGCTGTTGGTGATGGTGGTGCTATTTATTCTGATGATTATTTGTGTAAGATTATTAGTTGTAGTTTTGTGAATTGTAGTACTGTTGATGATGGTGCTATTTATTGGGATGGTACTAATGGTGTAGTTAATTATAATATTTTTGATAATAATTATGGATATGCTATTAAAGGTAAGGCTGTTGATTGTGATTTTAATTTTTTCGCTTTTGAGAATAGTATTACTTCATTTCCTGATGGTTTAGTTAGTGGTTCTACTGTTAATAATTGGGTTGTTTTGAATATTAATAGAGATGATGCTAATTATTCTGTTGATTTTGTTTGTAATGATGGTTCTGCTTTAACTAAATCTATGCCCTCTTATACTGCAAACTTAAACATTAATGATTATTTTCAAGTAATTGCTATTGAAAATAATACTTTCAAGGATACTATTATATTTGGGGATTATGTACTAACTAGTCCTAATTCAGGTAATGTTTTAGCAAAAAATGATTTTAGCAAGAAAACTACTGATTATAATATTACTACTTATGGTGTTTATGGTGAAAATGCTACTGTAACTGTTAAAGTAAACGATTCTGCTACTGGTACTATTACTGTTAAAGTAGATGATGGTCAAGTATTCACAGGAATAATCGATAATGGTGTTGTAAATATTATTCTTAGTAATTTAAGTACTGGTGTTCATAATCTTATTATTTCTTATTCTGGGGATGATAATTATTTACCTTTTAATACTACTGCTAATTTAACTGTTAGTAAAAATGCTAATTATAATATGAGTATTTCTACTAAAAATGTTACTTCTGTTGAAGATGTAATTATTGAAATTACTCTGCCTTTTGATGCTAATGGATTTGTTGTAGTTAATGTTAATGGTAATGATTATCATGCTGAAGTTAAAGATGGTCTTTCTACTTTAACTATTAAAAACTTAAAAATAGGAAATTATTCAATTATTGCTTATTATGGTGATTCTAATTATGAATTAAAAAATTTTACTTCTAACTTCATTGTTAATGGATTAAATCCTAATTTAACTGTTGATTCAGTATCTACTACTAAAGGCAATTCTATTGATTTAATTGCTCATTTAGATTCAAATGCCACTGGTTTTGTTATTTTTTATGTAAATGATACTAAAGTGGGTATTAGTGAAATCGAAAAGGGTATTGCTAATTATACTTATATTCCTAAAAATGTAGGTAATTTCACTATTAAAGCTGTTTATATTGGTGATGATAAGTATTCTTCTTCTGAGGCAGAAGGTAATTTGACTGTTAAGGGAATTAGTAAATTAGGTACTATTTTAAGTGCTTCTACTTTAACTATTTCTGCTTATGCTTCTAAGAATCTTGTTGTAACCTTAAAAGACAGTAAAGGTAAGGTTTTAAGTGGTAAAAAAGTGACTATTGCATTTAATAGTAAAACTTACAATGTAATTACTGATGCTAATGGTCAAGCTAAATTAAGTATTACTAATAAAGTTGTTAAGAATTATACTGCAACTATTAAGTTTACAGGAGATACTGCTTATACGGGTAGTTTTAAATCAGTTAAAGTTGTTATTAAACCTGCTTATGTTACTGTAGCAGATATTATTAAATCTGCAAAAACCTTAAAATCATATAGTAGTAAGAATAAGAAGTTGCCTGCTACTATTAAGGTTGGATCTTATAAATTGACTCATGCACAACTTACTTACTTAATGACTGTGGCTATTAAACATATTAAAGCAGGAAAAAAAACAAGCACTAAAGTAAAAGTAATTAATGTAAAATATACTGATTATAATGCTAAAATATCTAAAAAGATTATGAAAAAAAGATATCTTAATGTTGTTAATACTCTTTACAGTAAAGGAGCAAAAGGTACACTTCCTAAATACTTTACTTATGGTGGTAAAAAGATAGGTTATAATCCGTATGCTTATTCTTTAGCTAAAATCTTAGCATTTTATAGTAGTAATAAAAGATTACCTAGTTACTGTGTGTTTGTAAATTATTAATTTAAATTTTAAAGGACAATATTATTTCCTCTAAAACTTTTCTTTTTTTTATTCAAATTTATAATAAATTTTTTAT
>JAZLLL010000161.1:0-2252 GCA_045598125.1 Methanobrevibacter sp.
TTTTTTTACTTTTTTTTAAATATTTTTTAATTTTAACTAATTAAATATTATTTAGGGGAATTTTTCTTCTCTTTTTACTTTTTTTTTAAATATTTTTTAATTTTAACTATTATTCCTAAGTTTTAAGAATTTTCTATGTAAATTTATTTTTTTCATTAAGTAAGTAAAATAGTATATATTATAAGAAACATAAGTTAAAATAGTAATTTTATTTTTTTTATAAAAATAATGCTAATTACATTATTACTAACTGGTGAAGGTTAAAAAAATGTACTGGGATGAAAAAGCGGAATGTATGTCAAGAGAGGAATTAAAAGAGCTTCAGTTAAAAAAATTACAAAAAACTGTTAAACAAGCTTTTGAGAATGTTCCTTATTATAATAAAAAATACACTGAATGTGAAGTATTTCCTGAAGATATAGAAACCCTTGAAGATATTGAAAAACTTCCATTTACAACTAAAGATGATTTAAGAAGTGCATATCCCTTTGGAATGTTTGCAGTTGATCAAAAAAAAATTATCGAAGTTCACTCTTCATCTGGAACTACTGGGAAACCTGTTGTAAGTGGATATACTAAAAAAGATTTGGATGTTTGGGCTGAAATTGTAGCGAGAGGTCTTACAATGATGGGTCTTAGTGATGAAGATATTATTCAAAATACTCATGGATATGGTCTTTTTACAGGAGGATTTGGTCTTCATTATGGTGCTTTAAAATTAGGCGCTACAATTGTTCCTATTTCAACAGGTCAAACTCGTCGTCAAATTGAAATAATGACTGATTTTGGTACTTCTTGTCTTATTTTTACTCCTTCATACGGTCTTTATCTTGCTGAAGTAGCTATTGAAGAAGGAATAAATCCTAAAGAATTAAATCTTAAAGCTATTGGTTTTGGAGCTGAAATGTGGACTGAAGAAATGAGACAAAATATCGAAGATAAATTTAATACTAAAGCATATAATATTTATGGACTTACTGAAATTACTGGTCCTGGAATTGGTATGGAATGTTCTGCTCAAAAAGGTTTACATATTGCAGAAGATTATTTCTATCCTGAAATTATTGAATCAAATACAGGTAAAACTTTAGATGAAGGAACTAAAGGGGAATTAGTACTTTCTAATTTAGAAAGAGAAGGCATGCCAATTTTAAGATTTAGGACTAAAGATATCACTACATTACATTATGAAACTTGTGAATGTGGAAGAACATTTGCAAGAATGGATAGAATTACTGGAAGAGCAGATGATATGATTAAAGTTAAGGGAGTAGCTGTTTTCCCATCTCAAATTGAAAAAGCACTTCTTAAAGTTAGTGGTGTAGAACCTCACTATCAAATTATTATTACTCGTCCAGGTTTAATGGATGAGATGGAAGTTAAAGTTGAAGCTTCACCAGATATTTTCTCAGATGCTATTAAAGATATGTTAGGAATTCAGAAGAAAATTGGAGATTATATACAAAATGAGATTGGAATTGCGGTTAAAGTAACATTAGTTGCACCTAAAAGCATTCCAAGAACTACTAAAGGTAAAGTAAAACATGTTATTGATAAACGTAATTTGCATTAAATTAGATTTTATTACAAATTATATTAAATTTTATTAATCAAGTTTTCTTAATATATGTAAATATATAATTTTAAAAGATATTAGGTGATATTATGAATAAAATAAAACAATTATCTATATTTATTGAAAATCAAACTGGGGCTTTATATAATGTATTAAATTTATTAGCTGAAGGTGGTATAAATATTAGAGCTTTATCTTTAGCTGATACATCTGAATTTGCAATTTTAAGATTAGTAGTTCAAGATCCAATTAAAGGAAAAGAATTATTAGAATCTAAAGATTTTATTGTTAAAGAAGTTCCAATTATCGCTGTTGAGTTAGATGATACTCCTGGAGGATTATCTTTTATTTTAAAAATATTGGATAAAGAATCTATTGATTTAGAATATCTTTATGCATTTACTCATGAAAAAACATCTAATGCAATTCTTTTATTACATACTTCTGATTTAGATATCTTAGAAGATGCTTTAAATAGAAATAATATTAATACTGTTCCTCCTAAGGAAGTTTATAATTTATAAGAAATATATTTAATTTATTAATATTTATTTATATATTATTAAAATAGGGAGGTGAAAATATGGCTAAAAAAAGTATGATTATTGCAATGATTATTTCCTTTTTATTTTCAGGATTAGGTTTATTATACACTAAAGAATATTTAAAAGGTATT
>JAZLLL010000162.1:0-2496 GCA_045598125.1 Methanobrevibacter sp.
ATTATGCAATCTAAATCTTATCTAAATTAATTACATAAATAAAGTTTAAAATATTTAATAATTGAAAAAACAATTAATAAATTTTAAAACTTAATCAATAAATAGACATTAACTAATGATATGAATTCTATAAAATTTTTAATAAAATTTTTTAATATTTTTTTATAACTTTTAATAGAATTTAATAAGTATTATTTCAATAAATCAACCATATTTTTAATAGTTAAATCTAATTCATTATCATGATTAGTTACAATCTTAACAGTAGCTCCAGTTAAAGTAGCATAAGCCATAGAAGCAGCTCTATTCATTTCTTGATGTAATTGAATTTCACTTGCTTTCTCAACATCTCTATTTCTGGTTTCATCAGAAAGTCTTCTAATCATAATTTCATCAGAATCTGCTTCAATTAATATAAACATGTCAGGATTTAATCCTTCTAATACCCATTTTGGAAGACCTGGTAAAAAACCACCAGGAGTACTGATAGTACAATGAGTATCTACAATAACATTATCATATTGAGATTTTTCTTTAATTCTAATAGCTGCATCTTTTTGAATCTCTTTTTGAGTTTCAGCAGGTAATTTTCTTAAAGCATCTCTATCTTCAACAATATTTTGTTCAATAGCAATTTCAGTCATAATATCCCCATAATTTAAATGAAGATAATCAACTTGTTCTAATGTTTTATTAAGTACAGTAGTACTTCCTGAACCTGGAATTCCAGTTAAAACGACTAATTTCATATAATCACACACTAATAATAAATAAATCATAGATATTAATTAATTATTCATATAACTAAATATCTATTAATAAATATAAATTAACAAACATAAAATTAATATAACTAAAAATAGTTACTTATTTAATAAATTTTAATTAATCTCCACCAAACATCTTTCTTAACATCGGGTGCATTTCCATCATTTGTTCTTTAGCAATTTCCTCATATAATTTGTATACAATACCTACAGTAAGTAAAACACCAGTACCTCCACCAAGAGCACCAGTTAAATCTGCAATAAATGCTAAAATACCTACAAATAAACCACCAAGAATTGTAAGAGATGGAATATATTTATTCATGATTTTATAAAGTTGTCTTTTACTACTTCTAAAACCAGGAATTTGAATACCTGAGTTGTAAAGTTGTTTTGAAACTTCTTTTGCACTTAAAGACCCACTGATTTCTACCCATAACCAGGAGAACAATACACAACATGCTAAAAAGAAAATAGCATAGAAGATCACTCTTAAAGGATTAGTGAATAAAACAGTATAATTATTTGGAGTAGTTAACCAAAGAGCAAGTCCACTAACTGCTCTTCCACCAGAAACTTGACCAAAAATAGGGAATCCTAACTTCTGGAATAAACTTGCAATAAGAGATACATTTACAAGAAGAGCACTTGTTAAGATAACTGGCATGTTACTTGCATAGATAAATTTTAAAGGATATTTACCAACAGAACCTCTAATTCTACCATGTCCTCTCACCTTACCATGAGAAATAGGAATTTCAATTCTCATACTTTCACCGTATACTGCAATAAAGAATACAATAATAGTTGCAAATAATGGAACAAGTAATTTAAAGTCAGGAGCTCCACCCATAATAGTCTGTATAAATGCAGGAATAGCACCAGACATAGCACCTGTAGCAGTAGGTAAAAAATTAAAAGAACCTACTATAATAGCTTCTGCAACACCTGCTGCAATAAATAAACCTACACCACTACCAAATCCCCATTTAGAAACAACTTCATCAAGATATAATATTAAAATAGCGCCAATAACAAGTTGAAGTAACATAATTGGGTAAAAAGAAGTGTCAATAGGAACTAAACTTCCAGTAAATACTAAAATAGCAGCTTCAAAAATTGTAAACACAATAGCTAATACTTTTTGAGTACTTTGAAACATTGCTTTATGCTCATGTTGAGATAAATCCAATTTTAAGATTTTAGCACCAACTAAAAGTTGTAATACAATAGATGAAGTAACAATAGGACCAATTCCTAAAGTAAGAATTGAACCAAAACTTCCTGCCATAACCGCTCTTAAAGCAGCAAATTGATCAACAGCAGCTGGACTTAACCCATATAAAGGTATAAGAGTTAAGAAATAATATAATACTAAAACAATAGCTGTCCATTTAAGTTTTTCCTTAAAATCTTGCTTATGAATAGGAGTTTTAACTTCCGGAAGTAACTTAAATAGAGGCTTAAAATTTTCTAAAAATATTCTTTCATTAGCCATATTTTCCCCGAGTCATTCGTCTATTAAATTAATAAATATAAAAATCCAAAACACAGTCCATTTCATAAAATATTTGAAATAAAATTGAATAATACTTTAAATAAAATTATAATTTTGAAATAAAATAGATTAAAAATTTCAATAGTAAATTAAACATATTTTAGATTAATAATAATTATGATTTTCATTTAATATAAAGTATTCTATTAATAAAGAAAAAATTTAAAAATA
>JAZLLL010000163.1:0-5446 GCA_045598125.1 Methanobrevibacter sp.
AAATTATCTTTAAAAAAATAAAGTTAATTTAACATGAAATTTTAATTTAGATAATAATTTTACCCAAAATGTAAGATTCAATAAAAAATTTATAAAGACAAATAATACTTTATACAAAAGATTAAAAGGTCTTTAACAGGTTGGTTAACTTCTTTTTTAATTGAAGAATCAATAATATCGATTGCTATATTATAAGCTACTTTTTTACTCATCAACCCATGACGAACCTCATCCAATATATTCAAAATACTTGATGTAACAGCAATATTATTATAATCCCAAGAAGCATTAGCTAGATTTTTTATAAACTCTTTTTTCTTTTCTACTTTAGAAGGATTATTTAAATCTAGATAATCATAAAATTCATTAATATCAAATTTAAGCCTGTTTAATCTGACAAGAACATTAGATTGTGTTTTTGGAGTAATATACATCCCTTTATCTAATGAAATATTAGTTGCTTCTATAACTGCATTAGCAATTAACTCCCCTAATTTAGAATGTTTTCCCGCATTATCAATAAAATTATTACTATCTAGATTAGAAGCTATTGAAATTCCATCAGTACCTGTACCAGTAGCTATTTCTTCAGAATAAAAACTTGGAACTCTTAAATTTCTAAGTGCAACTGTTTTAGCTTCAACAGCAGTCATCATAGCTAAAAGAAGAGAACTTTCATTTAATTTAGAATTTATAATAACAAATGTATTAATTGTACCTCCTTTTGTAAAATTTCTTTTTTCAAAAACAAAATATTCCCCATTTTCTTCATAAAAAGAAGCTAAGTCCCCAGCAGATTCTCCATTATACCTAACTCCTGCAGTTACAATAGCTAAAACTTCTAATTTTTTATATTTTTGGATAGATAAACCATAAGAATTTATATATGCAGTAGTTACAAGACCAGAGGAAATTAGAGGATCTAAACCTAATTTTTTAGATTTCAATGATAAAAATTCTTTAAACCCTATACTTTCCATTTCTTCCAACTCTTCCTGAGATAAAGAAGTGTTAAAAATATTTGAAATTCCTTCAATATATCCTCCATTTAACCAAGAAGTATTAATTGAGTTCATATTATTAAGAAATTCAACAATCAATGAATTATCTTTAATATTAACTTTAAGAATATCATTTTGATAAATCAAATTAGAGTTATTATCCATCTATTTCACCAGTAAATTATTTATTATTAACTTCCAACAACTAATAAATCATGAAATTACTACTTAACAACAAACTACCCAACAAATCATAAAAATTATGATTCTAATGTAACTATTGTAACTTGAGGTCTTGCCATAATCCTTAGAGGAATTTTACTTTCACCAATACCATTAGTTACAATTAACTTAGAACCATTCTCTTCAAATAATCCAGATAAATACTGTTTTTCATTAACTGCATATGCTACCATTGGAGAGTAACCAAATAAATTAATTTGACCTCCATGAGTATGTCCAGACAAAGCTAAATCAACATTACTATTATTTAATTTAGGGAAATAATTAGGATTATGATAAGAAAGTATTACAAAATCATCTTTATCCACAACATGATAAGTCCCATTATTTACAAAAGGAGCATAAATTCTTGGATTTGAAGAACCACCAATATAAATAGTAGAACTCCCTTTTTTAAGAGTAAAATAATGATTATTAATATTATACATCCCACTATCAAGTATATGTTGTTTAGTTTCTTTAAATGGATCATGATTTCCTGCAATTGCATATACACCTAAAGGAGCATATAAATTAGACAAAATATCAAAACATTTATCTAAATCATCAATATTATCAGTTACATAATCTCCAACTAAAACTATCAAATCAGGATTTTGACTATTAGCTAATTCAACTGCATCTTCCACTTCATCCTCACTACAAAACTCCCCATAATGTAAATCTCCAATAACTGCTATTCGAGTTCCATTAAATTCTAAGGGTAAATCTTCAGATTTAACAGTAATTTCATTAACTTCCATTACATTTGATTCAAAATAAATAAAGAATATTAAAGCAATTAATAAAATAATTATAACATATTTTTTAGATTTCACCTTATCACACCAACAAATTTAAGAAATATAATTACTTTTAGATTTTAAACCAACCAAAGATATAACTACTGCAATTACACATGCAATAACAGAAATTATACAAGAAATTCTACAACTATAAATTAATAAAGGGTAATAGTTAGGAACTATTGGAACATGACCCATAATTATTGCAAATATAACTGTAAGCATTCCTAAACTCATAGTTTGACCTATAACCCTAACTGCAGATAAAGATGCAGAAGCTGAAGGAGATTCATTTTTAGGAACTGAACTCATAATTGCATTAGTATTAGGAGATGAAAATAATCCATAACCAATACCTTGTAAAAACATTGCTAAAATAATAAGATATAAATGAGTTGATTCATTTAATAAACATAAAATACAAATAGCAACAGTAACACAAATCATGCCTAAAGCTGCTAAAATTTGAGGATCATATTTATCTGAGAGTCTACCAGATAAAGGTGCAAGAATTGCCATCATAAATGGAGTAATAATTAAAATCATACCTGCAGATTGCGAATTCATCCCCATAATATATTGAAAATGATAATTAAGAACATAAGTAATCACAAATGTTGCAAAATAACTAATTAAAGAAGCTAAATTAGAAGATGCAAACTTAACATTCTTAAATAATTTAACATTAAATACAGGAGATTCAACTTTAAGCTCTATTAATATAAATCCAATAATTAAAAACAGGCCTAAAAGAATTGTAATTAATCCTAATAGCGTATTAATTATTGTGAATCCATAAATGAATAATAATATTCCCAAAATATAAAATATAGAACCTGTTTTATCAATAGATTCTCCTTCATACATTTTCCATTCTTCTTTAATACATTTAGTGAAGCATAAAGATATTATTAAAAAAGGAATAGTTATATAAAAAATACTTTGCCATCCAAAATTATGTGTTAGAAATCCACCAATAACTGGAGCTAAAGAAAGGCCAATATAAACTCCTGCAACATTTAATCCTAATGCTTTACCCCTATTTTGAGGAGGTATTGCTGCAACAATTAATGCCATTGAAGAAACATTTAACAAAGCTCCACCAATCCCCTGAAATCCTCTAAAAAATATTAACATCTCTTGAAAATTAGATAAAGCAGAACCAACAGATCCAATTAATACTAAAACAATACTTATTAATAAAGATTTTTTTAAACCATGCTTTCCACAAATTTTTCCAAAAGGAATAGAAAACATAGCAATTACAAGTAAAAATATAGTTGCTGTCCAATTTTGAACAATATTATTCATCATTAAATCTTTAGCTATTACTGGAAGTGCTACAGAAACTGCATTAGATAAAAAAGCAGTGATAAACGAAACTAAAGCTACTATAAATATTACAGATTTTTCTAAGCCCATTTTTTCAACAATATTCTCCATAAAATTACCACATAGTAAATTATAGATTAAAATCATACTTAATAAATGATTAATCTAGAGTTAATAAAAAAATTAAACTACATAAACCCAATAAAAAAAATAAAAAAAGAAGAATGTTTAAATTTATTCAAGCTCAATAATATTTACATTCACACTAGCATTTTCATCGATATCAAGCAAAACTGCATTGTTTTCTTCAAGCATTCCTGGATTTACTACAGTTGTTGCTCCAACTTGATCAATTGATTTTGCTTCATGCACATGACCACATATATTTACAGTAGGTTGAAATTCATGAATAGTTTTTTTAATACCCTGACTACCTACATGAGTACCATTTTCAATAGTATCTGCTTTAGTATTATATGGAGGCGCATGAGTAAGTAAAATAGTTACTCTAGGTACTTTTTCATCAACAATATACTTATATTCTGCAAAAAGTTCATATACTTTAGCATAAATATTCTCATCACTTGTTTCTCCAGGAGTATTAAATGGTGTAGGATTAGATCCCCCATACCCCATAATAATAGTATTTTCATAACCAACTAACTGATTATGAAGACATAATGCGCCAGTATCTTTAATTGCATTACAAATACCGGCAGGATCACAGTTACCTGGAATAGCAAATACATCTACACCACAATCAAAAAGATCACTGATAAATTCATCAACAAATTCTAATGGTCCAAAATCAGTGATATCTCCAGCTAAAAGAACTAAAGAAATATCTTCCTTTTTTAAGTATTTAATAAGATTCTCATTTTTTTTACCATGAATATCACTTATAGCTAAAATTTTCATTTATACACCTCAGTTTATACTAATAATATTATAAATATTAAATAAAATAAACTTATCTATAAAATCTAAAAAAATATATTAAAAAAATAACCTAATGAATTAGAATAATAAACAAACATGCCAAAAAAAATAATATAACTCTTAAAAAAAACAGTGCAAAATAAATAAAAAAAATATAAGAAAATATAAAATAATTAAATTATTCTCTAAAAAAAGGAGCCATTTCTCTTAAAGCTGATTGAACATCTTCTTTATCACCATAAAGTGCTACAGTTAAATCCGTATCAAACTCCATAATTATCCCTAAGGACTCAGCAATTTCTTGAACACGTTCTTCAGCTAATGGACTTTTCATAGTAATTTTTGCATATGAAAAACCAGGTGGAGGATTTAAAAGAAATTTAGAACTATGATCTGAAAGTTCATAAACAATTTCTCCCCTATTAGCTCTATTAAGTTTATCTAACCATTCTTGATAATATTCCCCATCATACTCTTCAGCAAGAGAAAGTAAAATTCCCTGAATTTCATTTAATGCCATATCCGCTCTTGCCATTTCATTAATCATATCCGGATGAGAAGTATCTTTTTTATAAAAACTTATTTGAGATTTAATTAAACCCAAATCTTTATTAATTTTAGCAGGAGTGATAATACCTTTTTTCTTTAAATCAGAAGAGAGATTAACAAGAATTAACCAAGATTGTTCTACAGGTAAAACACTCATAAATGTCCTTCCAATATTTTTAAAGTAGTAACATTAACTTTAGCATCCGCTTCTCTTAACTCTTTTCTGATTTCAGAAACAGAATTATAAGAATCTAAAAATAAAACATGATGACTATCAGTACCCATAATATCTAAAATAGCTACCATATCATTTTCACTAATTTCTCTTTTTTCTATAGCTGCTTTAAATTGAACATAAGGTCCAAATTCTTCAGGAAGATCTCTAAATCTAAATATACCACTTAATGTTGCAATAAACATATTTAACCAACTCCATCTTTTAAAAAAAAAAAATATAATTCATAATAACTTTTAAATATTTTAAAAAAAAAATTATTCGAAAGTATAAAAATTATTCGAAAGTACAAAAATTATAATAAATACAATAATAATATTTAGTTTATAGTATAAAAATATTTAGAAAGTTTTGATAAAATT
>JAZLLL010000164.1:0-2960 GCA_045598125.1 Methanobrevibacter sp.
CTATTCATTCTCTTTTTCTTAAAAGAATTTTATTTTTAACTTATTTTATTTATTTAAAAACAATATTCTTATTATTTTTTATTTTAGGTTATTTCATCTTTTTTTCACTAAACTATATATGTTATTAAAATAATAAATTATAATAATATTATATTTAATAATGTTTATAAAAAATTTAATAATATTTATTTAAATTTATATTGACTATTCTTAATTAATAATTATTTTAATAAGATAATTGTCTTTATTTATTAATTAAAACATTATGTTGATTATTTATTTATGGTCGTGATTTAATGGCAGGAATTGTAGGATATGGGGCAAATGTGCCATCATATAGGATAAAAGTAGAAGAAATTGCAAAAGTATGGGGAGATAATCCTGATTCAATTTCTAATGGTTTGATAGTTAATGAAAAATCTGTTCCCTCTGCTGATGAAGATACTGCTACTATTGCAGTAAGTTCTGCAAGATATGCATTAGCAAGAGCTCAAATTAATCCTAAAGATATTGGAGCAGTTTATGTAGGTTCTGAATCTCATCCTTATGCAGTTAAACCCACTGCTACTATTGTTGCTGAAGCTATTGGTGCAACACCAGATATGACTGCAGCGGATTTAGAGTTTGCTTGTAAAGCAGGTACTGCAGGTATTCAAGCTACTATGGGTATGGTGGATTCTGATATGATTAAATATGGTTTAGCTATTGGTGCTGATACTTCTCAAGGAGCTCCTGGTGATGCATTAGAATACACTGCATCTGCAGGTGGTGCTGCTTATATAATTGGTAAGAAAAATACTATTGCTGATTTTGAAACTACTTATAGTTTTACTACTGATACTCCTGATTTTTATAGAAGAGAAGGTCAACCTTATCCATCTCATGGTGGAAGATTTACTGGTGATCCTGCATACTTTAGACATGTTCTTGGTGCAGCTAAAGGATTACTTAATAAAACAGATTCTAAAGTTGAAGATTATGATTATGCTATTTTCCATCAACCTAATGGTAAGTTTTATATAAGGGCTGCTAAAAAATTAGGTTTTACTCCAGAACAATATAAAGATGGTCTTTTAACTCCGAATATAGGTAATACTTACTCTGGAGCAGTGCCTTTAGCTTTATCTAATGTTTTAGATAAAGCGGAATCTGGTGATAAAATATTTATTGTATCTTATGGTTCTGGTGCAGGTAGTGATGGTTTCACTTTAACTGTTAATGATAGAATTGAGGAAGTTAGAAATTTAGCTCCTACAACTGAAGAAATTATATCTAAAAAGATTTATGTTGATTATGCAGTTTATGCTAAATTTAAAGGAAAACTTAGAATGGCTTAAGGAGATTTTTAAGCTTAAGGAGATTTTTAAAATATATAATCTAAAAGATATAATTTAAAGGAGATTACTATAGGTGATAATATGAGAGATGTCGCAATTATTGGTGTTGCTCAAACAAAATTTGGAGAATTATGGGAAAGATCATTTAGGGAATTAATTTCTGAGGCAGGTTTAGGTGCTATTGAAGATTCTAATATTGGTGGTGCAGATTTAGAGGCTATGTTTGTTGGTAACATGTCTTCTGGTCTTTTTGTTGAACAAGAACATATTGCAGCACTTATTTCAGATAATATGGGATTAAATCCTATTCCATGTACAAGAGTAGAAGCTGCTTGTGCATCTGGTGGTTTAGCACTTAGACAAGGTATTATGGCTGTTGCTTCAGGTTATCATGATGTTGTAGTTTCTGCAGGTGTAGAAAAAATGACTGATGTTGTAGATGCAACTCCTGCTATTGCTACAGCTTCTGATCAAGAGTGGGAAGCACAACAAGGAGCTACATTCCCTTCATTATATGCTATGATTGCAAGAAGGCATATGTATGAATATGGAACTACTAGAGAACAATTAGCTATGATGTCTGTTGTAAATCATAAAAATGCATCTAATAATCCTTATGCACAATTCCCATTTGAAACTACTGTGGATAAGGTAATTAATTCTTCTCCTGTTGCAGATCCTTTAACTTTACTAGATTGTTCTCCAGTTTCTGATGGAGCTGCAGCAGTTGTTATTTGTGCTGCAGATAAAGCTAAAGAATTTACTGATACTCCTATTTATGTTAAAGCTTCTGCACAAGCTTCTGGAACTATGGCATTACATAGTAGAAGAGATATTTGTACTATTGATTCTACAATAGCTGCTTCTAGAAAAGCTTATAATATGGCAGGAGTTACTGTTAAAGATATTGATGCTACTGAAGTTCATGATTGTTTTTCAATAAATGGATTACTTGCTATTGAAGATCTTGGTTTTGTTGAAAAAGGTCAAGGTGGAATTGCTCTTGAGGAAGGGCAAACTCATATTGATGGTGATTTCCCAATAAATCCTTCTGGTGGTTTAAAAGCAAGAGGTCATCCTCTTGGAGCAACTGGTATTGCTCAAGCTGCTGAAATTGTATGGCAATTAAGGGGAGATGCGGGAAAACGTCAAATAGATGGTGCTGAGATTGGTATGACTCATAATATTGGAGGTACTGGTGGTACAGCAGCAGTTCATATCTTTGGTAGGGATAGAAATTAAATTTTTATTTCTTTTTTATTTTCTACTTTTCTTACTTCTTTTATAATATTTTTTGAATTTTTAGAAATATTATTTAATTTCATATATTATACCAATTTTAACACTCATTATTTTTATTGAAGCTTCTTTTATTTTATTAGATTATTAAGTTTAGATTATATTTTTGTATCTTCTTTTGAATTGATGGGATTAATAATTAGGAATACATTAAAATTATGGGTAGATATATATCATTAATTTAATTTCATTAAATTTTTTATTATAATCAGTTTTTTCTGTAAAATTAATTTTTTCGTTTTAATATTTTGGGTAAAAATTTTATGATGATGAATTGGATATATTAATTTAAAGCTTATTTTGATTTAAAAAACAAGAAAAAAG
>JAZLLL010000165.1:0-3251 GCA_045598125.1 Methanobrevibacter sp.
ATAATTCTTTAATTCTTTTTTCTTTATTTTTTATTTTTAAATATATTTAATAGATAATAATTCTTTTTTCTTTAGTTCATATTCTATTTTTGTTAGATAACCACGCTCTAATAAATCTGCATACATTGTAAGTTCTTTAGCAGGAGAGAATGATTTATGGTGATGTTTTTTACATTTTCTATGAGATTTTTTATCTTTACATTTAGAGTTATGCACTGATTTATTATTAAGATTATTTTCTCGACTATCTTTAAATTCTTTAAATTCATTTATTTGCTGTTTTAAACTTTCTTCAAAAATAGATTTAGCTTTAGTATTTTCTTCACGTGGAGTAAAAACTTTTTTATATTCTCTAAATTCAGGATATTTAAGAAGGTCTTCTTCAGTTATAGATTCTGGATTAGTATCAAGAAGATCTAAACCTTTTTGAGTTATTTTATAATACATAAATTTAGGTGATTCAATAAATCCTATTTTCTTTAAATATATATTTGCAGTACCTAATTTGGATGCAAATAAAGTCTCTCCATTTGGAATAGTTAGAGATAATTCTTTTTCGGTTAAATCCGTATTTTCAGCAACTTCATTAATAATTTCATTAAGTTTATATTCTTCTTTTTTTGAAATTGTTTTTAATAACGGTACAATTAAACTGTAAGTATCAATAATAGCCATATTATTTCCTCATATTTTATATATTCTTATTATGTTTTCTTAAATATTTAATTATTATTGAATCTAACTATAAGATTAATTTTTATTTATTATAAAATAAAAAAAATAGTTAATTTAAAATAGTTAGATTAAAACAATAACAATTAAAACAAATAAAATTAATATATTATAATAGTATAAATTTATAATTTTAATTAAGCAAATAAATATTTTAAATAAATATTTTTAATTATATATTAATATTTATTAATTTTATAAAAATATAATAAAGTGATAATATGATGGGACCTTGGGTAGAAAAATATAGACCTCAAACTTTAGATGATGTTGTAGGACAAAAACACATTATAAATAGATTAAAAAAATATGTAAATGGCGAAAGTATGCCTAACTTAATGTTTACAGGTCCTGCAGGTGTGGGAAAAACAACTTCTGCTCTTGCACTTGTTAAAACTGTTCTTGGTGAAAATTGGAGAGCAAATTTTCTAGAGTTAAATGCTTCTGATGCAAGAGGTATTGAAACTGTAAGAACAAATATTAAGAATTTTTGTAGGTTAAAACCTGTTGGTGCACCGTTTAGAATCATATTCTTAGATGAAGTAGATAATATGACTAAAGATGCACAGCATGCTTTAAGACGTGAAATGGAGATGTATACTAAAACTGCATCATTTATTCTCTCATGTAATTATTCTTCTAAAATTATTGATCCTATTCAATCTAGGTGTGCTATTTTTAGATTTGCTCCAATTAAAGGAGAAAAAATTGTTGAAAGATTAAAATTTATAGCTAAAGAAGAAGATTTTGAATATGAAGACAAAGCTATTGAAACTATTGTCTACTTTAGTGAAGGAGATATGCGTAAATCTGTAAATATGCTCCAATCAGCAGCATCTACTGGAGAAGTTATTACTGAAAATAGTGTTTATGAAGTTGTTTCTAAAGCTAAACCTCAAGAAATTAAAAATATGATTAATAGTGCTTTAGTTGGAGATTTTATTAAAGCAAGAAATACTCTTAGAGATGTTATGATTTTACAAGGTACTAGTGGGGAAGATATGGTCAATCAAATTTATCAAGATATCTCTAAAAGAGTAATGGATGGTATGATGGATGGAGATGTTTATATGGATTTAATAGAATCTTTAGCAGAAACAGACTTTAGAATACGTGAAGGAGCTAATCCAAGAATTCAATTAGAAGCGTTACTTACTAAATTTTTGTAATAAACCACTTTTTATATAACAGGTAAAAATATGTTATGGGTAGAAAAATACAGGCCTAAGACATTTGAAGATGTTATCGGTAATAATAAGCAAAAAAAAGAGATTCAAGAGTGGGTAGATTCCTGGAAAAAAGGAAATCCTCAACCAGCACTACTATTAGTAGGTCCTGCGGGAACTGGAAAAACTACTATGGCACATATAATAGCTAATGAATTTTCTGAATTTATTGAACTTAATGCAAGTGATAAACGTTCAAAAGATGTTATTATGAGTACTGTTGGAGAATCATCTTCTACAATGTCTTTATTTGGTCAAAATAAAAAGCTTATTATAATGGATGAAGTTGATGGTCTTCAAGGAAATCAAGATAGAGGGGGAGCTTCTGCATTAAATAAAATTATTAAAGACTCAAAACAACCAATTGTCATGATGGCTAATGATTTTTATAGTAAACAAATAGCTACTATTAAAAATAATTCAAAAGTAGTTAAAATGACTAAAATTAGAACTCCCTCAATTACAGCTTTACTTAGGAAAATTTTAAGAGAAGAAGGAGTTGATGTTAATCAAGAGCTTCTTAAAAAATTATCTAAGCGGTCAAATGGAGATTTACGTTCTGCACTTAACACTTTACAAGTTATTGTTGAGAAAGGTGGAGAATTAGATGAAGACTCTCTTGAAATTACAGGTCAAAAAGATAATACTGCTACCATTTTTGATGGTGTTACAAGAGTTCTTAAAAGTAAAGATGTTAGTAAAGTTAAAAAATCTCTATTTGAAATGAATGAAGATCCTTCTTTAGTAATGGAGTATATTGCTGAGAATATTCCTAGAGAATATGAAAATAAAGAAGAAATTAAAAAAGCTTATGATATGATTAGTAAAGCTGATTTATTCTTTGGACGTACAAATCAAACAAGAGAATATGCTTATTGGAGATATGCTTCTGATTTTATGGGTCCAGGAGTTGCATTATCCAAAAAGCAAACTTATAAAAAATTTTCAAAAATCCAAAGTCCAATGGCATTTAGTTTAATGGCACGTTCTAGAGGTAAAAGAGCTTTAAGAGATAGGATTGCTGAAAAAATTGAATTAAAAATGCATGTTTCTCTACAAGTAGCTTATACTATGTTCCCTTATTTTGAGATTATCTTTCAAAATGATGAATTAGCATGGGAGATAGCTGATTTTTTAGAGCTTGAGGATGATGAAATTAAAAGATTTAGAAAGAAAAAAATACCTAAAAAAGTTATAACTAAAATGGAAAAGAAAAAGCAAGTAATGAGAGAAGAAGAAAAAGAGATTTGGAGAGAAGAGATTAAACAGGGTATTTTTAGTGAATTTAATGAA
>JAZLLL010000166.1:0-3057 GCA_045598125.1 Methanobrevibacter sp.
AAAAAAGTTAAAAAAAAATAAATAATATTAAATAAATAAAAAACTAAAATCTAAAAAAATAAAAATTAAAGTAACTCATCTCTTAAATCAATAGTGTCTTTTAAATCTGGACCAGTTGATATAATAGTAACAGGAACACCAGTTTCTTGCTCTATTTGATCAATAAAAGATTTAGTTTCAGCAGATAAAACACTATAATCTTGAGTTCTTGCACAATCTGGGTATAATCTATCCACACAAGTTAAAGCAATTTGAGTAGCACCATTAATCCTACAAGATTCTTTTGCAAGTTCAAAATCAAAAGAACCTACTCTTCTACGTCTACCAGTAACTACACCATATTCTTCAATACCTAAAGATTCTGCTTTTTCTTGACTAATTTCAGTAGGAAAAGGACCTTCACCTACACGAGTAATATATGATTTAAATACATTAATAACTTCATCTACATTAGTAGGACCAACACCAACATCTGCAGCAAAGCTACTTGCAGTAGTATCTTTACTAGTAACATATGGATAAGATCCATAGTACAAAGAAAGAGCAAAACCTTGAGAACCTTCAATAAATACATCTTCCCCATT
Source organism: Methanobrevibacter sp. (assembly GCA_045598125.1). GTDB lineage: Archaea > Methanobacteriota > Methanobacteria > Methanobacteriales > Methanobacteriaceae > Methanobrevibacter. The sequence goes on from JAZLLL010000166.1 coordinate 585, forward strand.
TTCTAATGCATTATTACATTCAAGGGAAACATCCATCAAATAATCTTTAAGTTCAGGAATATCTTCTGCTCTATTAGCAGTTCTTAAAACCCTATCAGAATTAGCTGGCCCACAACCAGAGCCAGTACTTCCAATCTTTTTAGATAAATGAACAGATGATTTATCTCTTTGTCTATGTTCTTCTGTAATTATAGAACAACGAGAATCTACATAAGTACGTTCCCCAACTTTATATTTACTTAAATAATCTAATTCATGAGCAAAAACATTAGGATCAACTAAAACTCCCGCACCAATAAGAAGCTTAGCTCCTGTCTGAACAAAACCAGAGGGAATAAGTCTTAAGCCATATTTTTCACCATTAAATTCTACAGAATGTCCTGCATTAGGACCAACACCTGCACGAGCAACAATTTCAGGCTTATCTTTATCACAGAGATAGGTGATACACTTTCCTTTACCTTCATCTCCCCATGCTCCTCCAACTAATATACTACAAGTCATTTTTAAATCTCCTCTTTCAAATAATAAATTAATAATAAATATAATTCCACAGGTTTTATAATTTATTTATTAAAATATTTAAAATTAATGATTTTAGAACAAAAATAAAAATTGAAAAATATAAAAAATTTATTTATAAAGCATATTTTTATATAATCAATGAAACATATAATTAAATAATTTGGATTTTATCTAAATTAAAATTTTGAATAAATTAATTAAATTTATCTAAAAAAAGGAACTAATTTGAATAAATTAATTAAATTTATTTAAATTAATAATTTATAGAGGATTTGTATATGTTAACAAAAGTAAAAGAATTAATTTTAAGTGTTCAACATTTATTTGCAATGGCTGGAGCTTGTTTACTTGTACCTTTATTAACTGGTTTAGATCCAATGGTAGCATTACTCGGTTCTGGTGTAGGTACTTTAATTTTCCACACATGTACTAAATTTAAGATGCCTGTATTTCTTGCTTCATCATTTGCTTTCATTCCACCAATAATAGCAGTTAGTACCATGTACAATGGAGATTTAGCTTATGCTCAAGGTGGAATAATATGTGTAGGTATAATTTATGTTTTATTATCTCTTATATTTAGAGTAATAAGTGTAGAAAAAGTTACAAAAATATTTTCACCAACAGTAGTTGGATCTATGATTATTATTATTGCATTTAGTTTAATACCATCTGCTCTAAATAATATTATTTACATGGATTCTGCAAGTCTTTTCAATCCAACCACATTTATTCTAGCTATTATAACCTTAGCAATAGCAGTTGTAATTAGTAAATGGGGTAAAGGATTCTTTGGACAATTAGGAATTATTATTGCATTAATTATAGGATACATTCTAAGTATTGCATTAGGATTAGTTGATTTAAACCCTATTATTAATTCCCCAGTTATATCCATACCAAATATAACTGCACCTAAATTCTCTTTAGAAGCAATTATTATGATTATTCCTCTTGTTCTTGCAGTATTTATGGAACATATTGGAGATGTTCTTGTAAACAGTGAAGTAACTGGTAATAATTTCTTAGAAGATCCTGGATTAAAAAGATCATTTTTAGGTGATGGATTAGCTACATTATTTGCTGGTTTAATTGGTGCACCTGTTAATACTACTTATTCTGAAAATACAAGTTTATTAACTATTACTAAAAATTATAATCCACGTTTATTAAGATACACAGCAGTTATTGCAATAATTTTATCTTTTGTTGCAGTAATTGGTGCAGCTCTTCAAAATACTCCTTCATGGGTTGTTGGAGGTATTTCTTTATATCTTTACTGTATGATTGCATGGATTGGATATAGAAATATTAAAAAGAATAATTCCTTTTCATCTATTCCTAAAATGATTATCATTATTGTAATGATTGTTTTAGGTTTAGGTTTAAGCTTTGCAGATGATTTTGGTATTCAATTATTAATCTACGGATTTAATTTATCTGAGTTTGCACTAGCTATTTCTGCAATTGCAGGGATTATACTAAGTATTATTTTCACTGCTACTGGAAAAATAGATGATATAAAATTAGAAGAATATAAAGAATCAGATGGATGGGAAGTTAAAGAAGAATAATTAATTTATTCTTCTAATTTTTTAATTTTAAAACAAACTTATTTTATAAAATATAATTTTAAGTTAATTTAATTTTTAAATTAATTTTTTAAGAAATAAAATCATAAAATATAGCTTAATAAATAAAATACATAATAATTTAGATATAATCCTCCTTTTGCATATATTATCCTATTTTATAGAAATAAAAAAATAGAAATAAAAAAAGCTTTTTTAAAATGTTATAATTTTTAAATTTTATAAAATTTATATTATTATTATAAAAAATATAATAAAAATGAGAAATTAATTAATATTAAATAAAATAAAATAGTAAAAAGAGTAAATTATGGACAATGTAAAAAGAAGGTAAATGTAGTAGATAAGCCATTAAA
>JAZLLL010000167.1:0-2625 GCA_045598125.1 Methanobrevibacter sp.
TTTAGATGATATAAAAGATAAGTTTAAAATAGATGAAGAAACACAGATTTGTTTAAATTTTAGTTTAATAAATATTCTTATTATGGATAATATCTTTATTGATAAATAAGTTTATCCTAATCTTTTGCATATTTTTTAGTATTTAAATATTGTTAAAAATCATTAAATATTCTAAAATATATAATAATTATAATAATTATTTTACATATTTAAAATTGTTAAAGATTTAAATTATTTAATAAATTATTTAGTTTTAAAATTGTTTTATTTAAAAAAGGTATGTGATTTTTTGAATGTAAAAAGAGATTTGTTAGTTGTTGGACATACAGCATTAGATTATATTATTACAGTTAAAGAATTTCCAAAGGCTAATTATTCAGCACCTATGGAAACTATGCAGAAATTACATGGGGGTGCTGCAGCAAATGTGGCTATGATTGGAGCTACTTTGGGATTAAAAACTTCTTTAGTTTCTACTATAGGGGAGGAATTTATCGATTCTCAATATTATAAATCTATGGTTAAAAATGGTGTAAATTTAGATTATATGATTATATCTAAAGATGAAAATACTTCTACTTGCTTTGTTATGACTGATTGTAATAAGGATCAAATTAGTTACTTTTATTGGGGTGCAGGTAAAGAATTTGCATCAAGTAAAGTACCATTAGATGCTATTAAAGAGGTTAAAGCAGTACATTTAGCAACTGGTGATCCTAATTTTAATTGTAAATGTGGGATTGTTGCAAAAAATGAAGAAAAATTAGTTTCTTTTGATCCGGGTCAGGATTTAGGAATGTATTCTCCAAAAAAACTCAAAGAGGTTATCAGTAACTCTAATGTTTTATTTGGAAATCATTATGAGATTTCTAGAATTTTAAACTCCTTAAAAGTAGATATTAATGGTTTAATGGAGGTAGGTCCTGAAATCATTGTTAAAACATGTGGTAAAGAAGGAAGTTATGTTTATAGTATTGATGAGGGTAAAATTGAGATTGATTCAATTTATCGTCCATCTGTTGACCCAACTGGTGCAGGTGACTCTTATAGATCTGGATTCTTACATTCTTTTATTAATGGAAAATCATTAGAAGAATGTGCTAAGTTTGCATCTGCAGTTTCCTCATTTGTAGTAGAAAAACAAGGTTGTCAAACTAATATGCCTACTTATGATATGGCATATAAAAGAATGATTGATTTTTATTAATGTTAATCATACTTTAATAAAATTATAAATAATAAATTTTAGATATAAATTTATTTTAAATATAGCTATGATTATATTATTTAAGATAACTTATTATATATTTAAGGATATCTTATTTATTTTCAATTGTTTCAATTAAAAAGCTTACTGGACGAAATCCATCATTACAGGAAATCATTGCAGATTTCTTGTTTTTCATCCATCCATTATAAATATCTTCTCCTCCATAAGCTAAAGTCATAACAAAAGGTGAAATACTTTCCCATGCACTATCACAAAATCCTTCTGGTTTTTCCCAACCATTTGCAATGAATACTTTTCCAAGTTTCATATCACAAGCATGTTCTAAGGGATTTTCGTATTTTTCGATTAAATCTTCATAACAAGCTATTTTCATAATTGTGATTCGCACTTTCTTCATAAAAATCTCCGTTTTTATTTTTTATTATTTGAATAATGTTTTAGTTTACTTATTCATTTATTTTTTTATTTTTTATTTTTTACCTTATATTTTAAAATATTCTTTGATAAGGATTTATTGGAATAAATCCTTCATTTCTAATCTCTTTTTGCCCATCAATAAGTAAATATTTCATAATATTGTAAATTTCATCTTTATTATCATTACATTGAACTAGACTGATTACATGTTTTGTTTCTTCTTTTAAAATGTTATTTCCTTTAAAATAACTTCCATTTAAAAAAGTATAATAATTATCAGAGTTTTTAACAATTTTAAATGCATCGAATTGGGATTTAACTTCTTTTTCAACATTAAATGGGATATTTTTTTCTTTTAATGTATTCCATGCTAATCTTTGGGCACTTCCTTTTACTCCAATGAAAGTTATATTTTTTAAATCTTTTATACTTTCAATTGATTTTTTAGGATTGGATGGACCTACTAAAACAAGATAATCATAAGCAATTGCGGTGAAATTAAGATCATTTTCAAAAGCAAGAAGTGGATCGTCTAATGCTAAAATATCTACTAAATTTTGTTTAGCTAATTTATAAGCACTTTCATCATCGCTACTGTAAATTAAAGTTTTAATCGGTAAATCATAACTTAGAGATTGAATAAGATTGGTAGTTATATGTCCTCCAGCGATTATAATTTCTTCTCTATCTTCAAGTCTATTTTTATATTTATAATAAATGTCAAGAAATTCAATTCCTTTTTCTGTAAGTTCTGAGCCTGAACCAATAGTTTCTACTAATTTCTCTCCTATTTTATCTTCTGCATTTTTTATTCTACGATTCAAGACAGAATGTGAAATTTTTAATTCTTTTGCAGTTTTTCTTTGAGAATAAGTTTTAGATAATGATTCTAATGATTGAAATAGTTTATAATCATACATATGTCCATTTATTTCAATTCCAATTATAGGTTTTGTTTTAGTTTTTTTATTTTGATT
>JAZLLL010000168.1:0-2760 GCA_045598125.1 Methanobrevibacter sp.
AAAAGATACAGCAAGAAGCACTAAAGACAAAACTAAAACCAAAACAGACTTATAAACACCTTTCATCGATTTTCACCTCCTCTTACAATCAATCATCATAAAAAACATATAATTCATAATAAATTATACAAGTATAATTATATAATTAATAGAATATAAATTTAATGACCCAAAAACTCAAAAAACCCACAAAAAAATATCAAATAAAAAAAAAGAACTAAAAAAAAACTAAAATAAAAAAAAGAGCTAAAAAAATAGCTAAAAAGTAAAATAAAAAATAAATTCAATTAGTTTCAAATTTACCTACACATTTTTTCAATTAAGGAATATTAACCTTTTGTAAAATTAGTTAAATTAACTCTTCATTAGAAGTAGATACTTTAGTATTATAAATATTTGATAAATTATTATAATACTCTAAATAAAGTGCTTAAAAATTAATTAATGTTGATTAAAATAATAAAAAATACTAAAAAACTAAAATATAAAAATATTGAAAAATTAAAAAAATAATAATTTAGGGAATAAAAATTAATCCCTTGAAAAATTTTAAAATTAAATTTTGCGTCTTAAACCACCAACAAACAAAGTAAATAAGCTTATTAATACTAAAGTCAATGGATTACCAGTTGCCATCATCTTATTAGCTGTAGATTCTGTTTTCTCTACAGGTTTAGGAGTAGGTTTAGGGTTAGGACCAGGATTAGGGTTAGGTTTTGGTTGTTTTTTATCAATAACTTCAGTTACATTTTCAGCACTCATATTGTCAATCTCATTTGAACCACCAAGAATTATATTAGTCTTATTACCCACACTAGTAGCATTAAAGACTACAATAAAACTAGCAGTTTCATTTGGAGATAAAGAACCATAAAGAGTCCATTTATGTAAACCATTATTAAAACTATAACTCCAATTTCTAGTAATAGGTTTCCATGAATCAAATATCAAGTCATCAAAACTATCCTCAATAATATAAACTCCAGTTAAATTACAATCTCCAACATTAATAACAGTTAATAAAAATGAAGTTTTATTACCTACATAAACAACAGGATTTAAAGTAGATTTATTGATGATTAAATTAGGAGTAAAAACAATAGTTGTATTATTAGCTGTTTTATTATTAGTCAAATTTGAACCTGCAATAACAACATTAGTAAAAGTACCACTTTTTGTAGTATTAAATGTAATAGTGAAATTAGCAGATTCCCCAACTGTTAAAATAGAATTATAAAGAAATTTATCCCCTTCTTTAGTCCAATTATTACCAGAGAATTTATCATAAATTAAATCTTTATAATCAGATTCAAAAACAAAAACATCAACTAAGTCACAATTACCATTATTAGTAACTTTAACAATAAATGATGTTTGTTCACCAATATAAACAACTGGATTAATACTAATTTTCTCAACTGTCAAATTAGGAAGAACTTCAGAAATATTATATAAAACTATATTCTGTTGTGTTGGGCTAATTCCAAATCCAAAACAAATCTTAATAATAGTTCCATTATCTAAAATTTTTATTGGATTATCAGATATTCTTGTACCATTATCATATTTCCCAATAACATCAATAATTATTTTATTTGTAGAAACAGTGAAATCACTATCTGTAAATTGTTGGATTAAATTAATCATATTATTATGAGGAACTGAATCATAATAGTAATAAATTAATATTTTTAAGTAGTCAGTAACATTCTGACCAGTTATACCATTAAATACTTCAAATTTATATGTGAGATAACTTTCAGTAGGAGAATTAGGTATAAACCATTCAGAACAGAAAGAATCTTTCCAATCGTATTTATTAATTTTAGAAGCATTATAAAATACAAGATTATCTGGATCAATATTTGTATTTAATAATTCAAGATTACTCAAAACTAATAAATCATTACCTACACCTGCAGAATTATTATTAAAAACACAGTTATCTATGGTAGCATTTATAGCAAAAATCGCACCCCCTCCACAAATTGCAGTATTATTAATAAATGTAGAATTTGAGACAGATGCTAAATTACTTCCTATAGCCCCACCATAAGTTGCAGAGTTGTTGATAAATTGAGAATCTGAAATATTTACTCCTTTACTAGATATAACTCCACCTTTATAAGCACTATTATCTATAAATGTACTGTTAATAATGGTTACATTTTCATCGCAGTAAACAACTCCACCTTTAACATTAGATGCATAATCATAATTTAAAACCTTATTATTAACAAATGTAGAATTTATGATATAGACATTACCTCCTTGATAATTAATAGTACCTGGATCATTAGCAGAGTTATTAATAAACGTACAATTATCTAAAGTAAGTAGTTTACCTACACTGCTAACTCCTGGATAAGTAGTTATTGCACCTGCATTAGAACTAGAATAACCATTAATTAAAATACAATTTTTTAAAGTAATGGTTGTTCTAGTACCTCCTAACCAAAAGAGACGTGCCAAATTTGAACCATCAATAATATGTCCATTACCATCAATAGTTAAATCCTTATCAATTGTAATACCACTTTTAGAATCATGAGCATTATTATTGTATTTATAATCAGTAGTCAAATTTATAGTAGATCCTTTAGGAGCTCTACTAACTATAGTTTGTAAATCACTGAAACTTCCAGGATTAGCTCCAACATTATTAACATTATCATCAACAACAGGAACCTCACCAACACTAGAAATATCACCTATTCCAGAATCATCAACATCCAAAACACTGATATCACCAGTATCAAC
>JAZLLL010000169.1:0-2287 GCA_045598125.1 Methanobrevibacter sp.
TCCACTTCGTGGTGTTTTCCGTTGGTATGGTACACGTATGTTGTCTTTTATTCCTAAAGAACCATTGTTGCCAGCTACAAAATATAAAATAATAATTAAAGATACTTGTAAGAGTTTATCTGGAGCTTCTTTTTCGGATCCAAATAAAGAGTTGTCTTTTTATACAGAAACTTTATCTGTTTTTAACATTTTCCCAAAAGGAGATAATGTTCCTTTATCAGAATCTAATAACATTGTTCTTACTTTTAATATGCCAATTGATCCTGCAGAAGTTGCAAAGTCAATTTATGTTTGGTTTGGAAATGAAGAAAAAACAAATTCAAAAAAGTTAAATTTTACTTATGAGGTTCCATCAAAGGTTAAATTTAAAAATTATGATGAAGCGGCATTAAAGAAGATGATGGTAGTATTACTAAGCTAACTAAATAAACAAGTTACATTAAATTATTTGAACAAATATTTAAACATCTTAAATAAATGATAATTCATCTTAAATAAATGAGTAGATTTTAATACTTAATTCAGTTTTTTATAGTTATGGCTAAATTATTAGACTTATTGCAGTTTTGTAGGTTGAAATCTGCAATAACATTTAAAATGTTTTAGTAAAAAAAGTTTTAATAGTGAAAAATGGGTAACTTTAATAGTACCACTTAAGTCAGTTTCTAAGACTTATTGCAGTTTAATAATTAGATATGGCTATTCAAATATTCTAATTAATATATAAGTTTATCGAAAATATCTTTACCAAATAATTTTATAAAAGCCTCTTTTGGAGTAGCACTATCAAGAGATTTTTTTGGTGTATTAACAATTGTTGCATTTGAACTATTTACATATTCTTCAGAATAACTATTTGTTGATTTACCTTTTGGAAAAAACTTTCTTATCTGCTTATTTAAATTTTCAATATGAGCTTTTTGGCTGGACACATATGGGTCGCAATAAAAAACATGCATACGTTGTTTACCTGTTATTTTAGAGATTTCTAAACCTTCTATATCAGAGAAACAAGGATCCCTATCAGTTAAAATAACTTGAAATATTTTAGAAAATATTTCAGGAGATAGCAATTCTTCTAAATAATCATAATATTCAACTACTTTTTTTGAGTTTGGTTTTTCAAATAGTTTTAAAAGTGGGAATTGTAATTCGGGCATAACCATTGTGTGGATGGATTTTACATCAGTTTTTTTTGAACCTAAAAAATCCATTTGCCATAGATTAAACCAAGGATTTTCTTTCATAAATACGATAAAATCAATATAGCCATGACCTGTTCGGTCTATTTTGCTATTTGAAGATGAATAGTCGTATTGACTATTATGCTTGCGTTTTTTATATTTACAAGCATAGGGTAAGTCATAGCGTTTTTTATCTAAAATACCTTTATTAATATAACTATAAAGTGTAGCAATACATTTATCTATATTGTTATCAACTTTTATTTGATACAAGGATTTACCTTCGTCAAATCCAATACTTATAGCCTTATTGATTTTCTCATGTTCTTCTTTAGTTAAATCTACACCACATCTTGATTTAATAAGATTAGTATCAGCTTGATTTTGAGCAGATTTAGCCATATATTTATACTTTTTGTAAATACATGGTTGATATCTTTTTGGGCAGTCAGAACAAACATAAGGCCACCTGTTAAGCTTAGGACACTCGTTAGATGTAACATTTTTGTAGGGGATTCTATTGCGTTTAACCTCTTTAGATACGGAAGTTGGATCCATGTCTATAAGTTCTGCTATTTCTTTTAGTTTCATGGATTTCGCAATACCACTAACAATAACCTTTCTTTGTTCAAATGTTAAATGTTTCCAATTGTTTTTCATAATAAATACCTCTCTTTCATAATTAAAAAACATTGAGATATTTATTATATAAGACTTATTGCAGTTTTTTATATAAAAACGGAATTCCAAAATAAAATTTACACAGCTTTTTTTTTAATTATATTCCTTTGACTAATCGTTAATTATGTTATACAATAATAATGTTATAAGTATAAAAATAAATTATAGAAGGGGTAAAAAATGAAAAATGTTAAAAAAATTGTAGCGGTAATGCTTTCATTGATGTTAGTTGTAGGTTTGATGGCATCAATCGGAGCTAGCGCAAAAGAAACTAAAAACAAATTTGTTGGTGATTTCAAACTTCATCATGCGAAGTGGGCCATGCCTGAAGGGATTAACATAGGTCCTGATCAAGAACCAGTTTATACAATAGCTGCTTCAGGAACATTGAATTTAGGAGATAATTATTATGATATTCATAA
>JAZLLL010000170.1:0-3828 GCA_045598125.1 Methanobrevibacter sp.
GAACAATATTATCTTATTTTTAATGAAAGAAAACTCCTAATAATAAACAACACCATCCCCCTAATCTCAAATTTAAATCAATTAAATATTAAAGAGGATAATATTAAAAATAAAATTTATCTTGGAGAATTTTATTTAAAAGATTCTTATATTATTGAACTTAATGAAATTAATGAATTTATAAAGTCTAATCAAAATATTTCAGAAAAAAATTTCATTGATTTAATAAATATCTATGGGATTAATGAAGAAATTTATTTAATAGCTGGAAGAGCTATTCAAATATTAGATTGGGAAAATAACCATCAATATTGTGGAAGATGTGGTGCAAAAACAGAAGATTCAAAATGGGAAAGAGCAAAAGTATGTCCTAAATGTGGATTTACAAGTTTTACAAGAATCTCACCTGCAATTATAACAACAATCATAAAAGAAGAAAAAAATGATGAAGGAGAGATAGAAAATAAACTTTTAATGGCAACTCACTCTTATCATAAAGTTAGAAAACCTGCACTTATTGCAGGATTTATGGAAGTTGGAGAAACTGTAGAAGAAGCTGTGCATAGAGAAGTAAAAGAAGAAGTAGGTATTGAAGTTAGTGATCTAAAATACTTTGGAAGCCAATCTTGGCCATTTCCAAACTCTTTAATGCTTGCATATACTTGTAAATATAAATCTGGAAAAGTAAAAGTAGATAATCATGAAATTCTAGAAGCAAATTGGTTTTCAAAAGAAGAAGTTGAAATTCCAGATTCAAATATTTCAATTTCATCACAATTAATAAAAAACTTCATTGAAAATTATTAAAATTAATCATTTAAAAAAAATCTAATTTAAAAAATAATAAACTTATTCCCTAAAAACAAAATCACCCCTATAAACTTATTCATTAAAAACAAAATTACACCTATAAACTTATTCATTAAATATATTAATTTAATTAAATAAATATAATAAGATACTATAACTTATAAAATTAAATCATAATCTTAAATTATAAGGTGCTTAAATGTCATTTCAAAAAAATAAAATGTTAATTATGCCTGCTGTTGATATTAAAAATGGAAAATGTGTTCAGCTTGTTCAAGGCAAAGTAGGAACTGAAATGGTTCAGATAGACAATCCTGAGAAAGTAGCTAAAAAATGGGAAGATATTGGCGCTGAAACTATTCATGTAATTGATTTAGATGGTACTATTCATGGAAATAATAGTTTTTCTGTTATTAAAAATATTTTAAAAGAATTAACTGTTCCTATCCAGTTAGGAGGAGGAATTAGAAGTATTGATTATGCAAAACAACTTTTAGATTTAGATATTGAAAGAATAATTATTGGAACTATGGGTATAAAACATCCGGAAATTATTAAAGAATTATCAAAAGAATATGGTTCTGATAGAATTATGATTTCATTAGATAGTAAAGATAATAAAGTTGTTATTAAAGGATGGCAAGAAAAAATTGATAAAAGCCCATCTGAACTTTCTAAAGAATTTAAAGAACATGGTGCAGGAAGTATCTTATTTACAAATGTGGATGTAGAAGGATTACTCGGAGGATTTTATACTGATCCTGTAGTTGAACTTAAAAATTCTGTAGATATTCCAATAGTTTATTCTGGTGGAATTACTACTATTGAAGACATTAAAAAACTTAACAAAACAGATGTTGAAGGAATTGTAATCGGTTCTGCACTTTATAAAAACAAAATTGACTTAAAAGAAGCATTAAGATATCAAAATGCAATAATTAATTAAAAATAATAAAACATCAAAATATGATTAATTAATAAATAAATTAAAATTACTATTAAAATTTAATTAATAAGTAAATTAAATAATAAATAAATTAAAATTACTATTAAAATTAAAAATTCATTTTTAAAATAAGAGGATAAACAATGAAAGTAATGGCAACAGGAACATTTGATATATTACATCCAGGACATGTACTATTTCTTGAAAAAGCAAAAGAACTTGGAGGAGAAGATGCTGTTCTTGCTGTTGTAATAGCTAAAGATTCAACAGTTGAAAAAAGAAAAAGAATACCCATTATACCCGAAAATCAAAGAGTTCAAATGGTAAAAAGTTTAAAACCTGTTGATGAGGCATATCTTGGTTATGAAGGAGATATGTTTAAAATTGTAAATGAAATTAAACCTGATATTATTGCTATTGGTTCTGATCAAGACCATGATGTTAAAAAACTTCAAGAAGCTTTAGATAAAAGAGGAATCCCTGCAAAAGCAATGCGAATAGAAGATTATCTCTTTAGTGAATTAGACAGTACTTGTAAAATCATAAAAAGAATTAAAGAAACAGATTTTAAAGATAAAAATAGTGACATTTAAGTTTATTAGATTTAATTTTATAAAAATAAAAAACAAACAATAAAATCAACAAACAAAAATAAAAAAAACAATAAAAAAACAAACAAAAATAAAAAAAATAAAAAAAACAAACAATAAAATCAACAAACAAACAATAAAATCAACAAACAAAAATAAAAAAAATAAAAAAACAAAAGACCAAGAAAAAAATTAAAATAAAGGTGTTAAAATGGTTGATGTAGCAATTGTAGGTGGAAGTGGATATACTGGTGGAGAATTAATTAGAATTCTTTTAAACCACCCAGAAGCAGAAATTGTAGATATAACTTCAAGAAAATTAGATGGGCAAGAGGTTCATAAAACACATCCACATATTAGAGATTCTGGACTTGTATTTAAGAATAAATCTCCTGAAGAGCTTGATGCAGACATCATATTTGCAGCAACTCCTCATGGAGCATCAATGAAAATTGTTCCAGACTTACTTGAAACTGGAGCAAAAGTTATAGATTTAAGTGGAGATTATAGATTCAAAGATGTTTCTATCTATGAAAAATGGTATGGGATTAAACATACTTCTGATTTAAAAGGTATTTTTGGACTTCCTGAAATACATAGAGAAGAAATTAAAAAAGCAAATCTTATTGGAAATCCTGGTTGTTTTGTAACTGGAGCTATTCTTTCAGGATATCCTTTATCAAAAGCAGGTCTTGCAGATAGGATGATTTTTGATTCAAAAACTGGGGTAAGTGGTGCAGGAATAAGTCCAACAACTTCAACACATTATCCAAATATTGGAGATAATGTAAATCCATATAAAGTTACTCAACATAGACATATGCCAGAAATCCAACAAGAACTTGGAGCATTTTCTAATGTTAAAGTATCATTTACTCCTCATTTAGTTCCAGTAATTAGAGGAATCTTAACAACTAATCATTGTTTCTTAAATGAAAATAATGAAGATATTACAAGTGAAGAAATCTTAGAAATTTATAAAAAAGAATATAAAGATGAACCATTTGTAAAAGTTTTAGATGATGGTGAAATTCCACGTTTAAGTAGTGTTCGTGGATCTAATTATGCACATATTGGATGTTTTGAAATTGATGAAACTGGAAGACTTGTTATAATTTCAGCTATTGATAATCTTGTTAAAGGAGCATCAGGTCAAGCAGTTCATAATATGAACATTATGTGTGGATTTGATGAAACTACTGGATTAAAAATGTATGGTTTACACCCATAATTAATAAAAATATTAAAACTACTAACTTAAACATGCATGAATTACACCCATAATTAATAAAAATATTAATAAGAAATAATTCATATGAAAAGTATAACTAATCTATACTTTTCATTAATTTACTATTTTATAGAATATATCAGAATTCTCTTTTTTTATATATTATACCTTTTTTATATATCATATCAAATAATTTTTTTAGTAAATAGTATCTTTTTAGCAAATATTATTTTTTTAGCAAATATTAACTT
>JAZLLL010000171.1:0-12158 GCA_045598125.1 Methanobrevibacter sp.
AGATATTAATTAAAGAAACTAAACTTAAAGATTAAACTTTAAAGACCAAATCATTATATATAACTTAAAGATTAAACTTTAAAGACCAAATCATTATATATAACTTAAAGATTAAACTTTAAAGACTAATTCTTTTTTAATATTCTATGGATTATTAAATAAATTAAATTATTAAATTAGGTGAAAATATATGGTATGGGACGAAAATAATAAAATATGGATGGATGGAGAATTTGTTGCATTGAAAGATGCTAAAATTAATGTATTATCTCATGTTGTTCATTATGGAACATCTGTATTTGAAGGAATTAGATGTTATGAAACTGAAAAAGGTCCTGCAGTATTCCGTTTAGAAGAACATATGCAAAGATTAATTGATTCAGCTAAAATTTATAAAATGGATATTCCATATACAAAAGAAGAATTAATTGAAGCAGTGATTGAAACTATTAAAGTAAATAATTTAAAAAGTTGTTATATTCGTCCAATTACTTATAGAGGATTTAAAGAATTAGGAGTAAATCCTTTAGGATGTCCTATCGAAACTACTATTGCAGCATGGGAATGGGGATCTTACCTTGGAGAAGAAGAAATGAAAAAAGGTGCAAATATTGGAGTTTCTACTTGGAGAAAACCAGCACCAGATACTCTACCTGTAATGGCTAAAGCTGGAGCAAACTATATGAATTCTCAATTAGCTAATTTAGAAGCTGGAGAACATGGTTATGATGAAGCTATTCTCCTTGATTATCAAGGTAATGTAGCAGAAGGTAGTGGTGAAAATATTTTCATAGTTGAAAATGGTAAAATTATAACTCCTAATTTAGCTTCTGTACTTAGAGGAATTACTAGAGATACTATTATTACTTTAGCAAGAGACTTAGGTTATGAAGTAAGTGAAGAAATTATTGCAAGAGAAAGATTGTATTTAGCTGATGAAGTATTTTTTACTGGAAGTGCTGCAGAAGTTACTCCAATTCGTGCAATCGACAATAGACAAATTGGAGAAGGTAAAAGAGGCCCAATAACTAAAAAATTACAAGATGCTTTCTTTTCAGTCGTAGAAGGAAAATCAGAAGATAAACATGGTTGGTTAACTTACATATAATTTTAATATAAAATTAACTAAATTAGTACACTTAATTAAAAAAAAAAAAAAAATTAAAAAGAATTATAACTAATTAAAAATTATAAGGTGAAGAAATGGAGATTATACAAGCGATAATTATTGGCTTAGTTCAAGGATTAACTGAATTTTTACCAGTAAGTAGTTCGGCTCATTTAATATTTGCTCAGCAATTTTTAGGAATTGCTGAACCAAATTTAGCTTTTGATGTACTTTTACATGCTGGAACAATTATAGCAGTACTCGCTTACTTCTGGAAAGATATTATCCAAATGATTTTAGCTTTCTTTGAAAGTTTAATTAATCTTGCTAGAGGAAACTTTTTAGCTGAAGTTAAGAAAGATCCCTATAAAAAATTAACTTGGTTAGTAATAATTGGTACTATTCCTGTTGGACTTGCAGGTATCTTATTTAATGAGATTATAGAATCTTTATTTACTGGCATTAGTATTCCAGCATTCTTCTTACTCATAACTGGTTGTATTTTATACTTTTCACAAAGAAAAAATAGTGGAGAAGTTGACTTAAAAAATATGACTTGGAAAGAAACAATTATAGTAGGTTGTGGTCAAGCATGTGCTCTTTTACCAGGACTTTCTAGATCCGGAACTACAATAGCTACTGGTTTATTCCTGGGTTTAGATAAAGAATTTGCTGCAAAATTCAGCTTTATTCTCTCAATACCTGCCATCTTAGGAGCTGCTGTTGTACAACTTAAAGATGTAAGTGGTGGAAATATTGACTTATTTGTATGGATTATCGGATTTATAGTAGCAGTTATTTCAGGATATCTAGCTATTAGTTTCTTACTTAAATTAATTAAAGAGAAAAGTTTAGATATTTTCGCTTATTACTGTTGGATTGTAGGAATTATTATATTAATAGCTTCCTTAGCATTAGGTATTTAATAATAATTAAAAAAATAGAGAACATTACTCTCTATTATTTACTATTTTTTAAGTAATTTAAAATTATAATAGCCTAAAAAAACTAATTTTAAAAAAATAATAAGTGAATTTAAAAAAAATAAGAAAATAGCTAAAAAACTAATTTTAAAAAAAAAGATTATAAAACAACATCAATACCCATAATATTAGTTTTACCATTAAATATATCTCTAGCTATTTGAGCTGCACCAATAGCTCCTGATTCTACAGAAATAATTTTCATTTCATATTTATTTTTAAAGTATTTATTAAGTTCTCTTTCAAAATCAACTGGTTCTTTCATAGAACCCATTGAACCTGTTAAAACAATCCCATCAATTTCATCAGCTACAGCTATCAAACCAGCTATTTCCATAGCAACAGTCATAATCAAAGAATCAATAGCTAATTTAGCATCTTCATTTCCTTCCTCATACATTTTAAGAAGGTCATTTTTCATAAATGCAACTTTGTTATCGACATTAGCTATTTTAACAGCTCCTGCATGTGAAAAACATTCATTAGCTGTTCTTTTACCTTCATCAATATCTCTAATCATTTCAAGATCAATTGGTCCATGAACAATACCCATAGCACCACAACAAGCATCAATTGCACCTCTAATTTGCCCATTTTGAATTAAAAGATCTACACTATTAGAACTAATATCTGCAACAATCATATTCTTCCAATTAGTTTCCAAATAAGCATTATAAACAATACTAACTTTTTCAGGACTTGCATGGTGAGAATAAGCTGCCCTAAATAAAGGATCTAAAAACTCACAATCTTTATGTAAACCTGGAATCATAACTGCAGGAATATCTGATTTTTCAATTTCAGAGTATACTGATGTTCCTCCACCAGTTACTTTACCTGCACCCCCAATAGAGATAATTCCCCTATTTTCAACCTTATTCATAGGGACTATTTTATCAAATCCATCTCCCATTGCATAAGTAACAACCATTAATTCAATATCATCTAAATCAACTCTTTTAGATATTTCCTCAATAGCTGAGACTTTTCCAGCTTTACTATCTTCACGAGATATTTTAAAAACTTCAAGAACTTCTCCTTCATCATTTAAAATAGCAAATGAAATTCCAGTAGTTCCATGATCCATTCCAATAAATACCATTGTAATCACTAATAAAAATGAAAATTTAATAAAAATTAAATCAATGAAAAAAATTAATTTAACACATTAAAAATATATTAAAATAAATCTTAATTAAACTATATTTAACATAGTTTAAAAAGTTTTATATAACATATTATAAAATATAATTTAAAAAAAACTTTTTAAAATAGAGAAATAAATAAAAAAAATAAAATACTAATAAAAATAGTTTATATAGAAACTATTATATTAAAAAAATAAAGAAAGAAAAAGATGATTTATTCATCTTTTTGTAATCCACAAGCTTTTCTAAGTCTAGTACCAACTTGTTCAATAGTTTCTGAATCTTCTGCAGCTCTCATTTCTTTTAAGTTAGCTGCATCAGTTAAATTTTCATCTGCAAATTGTTTTTTAAAGGTACCATCTTGGATCTCAGTTAAAACTTTTTTCATACCTTTTTTAGTTTCTTCAGTAATAACATAATCTCTTCTGGTTAATCCACCATATTCTGCAGTATTACTTACATCTTTCCACATACCACCGAAACCATTTTCATAGATATCATCTACAATAAGTTTAACTTCATGACAAGTTTCAAAGTAAGCAATTTCTGGTTGATAACCTGCTTCAACTAAAGTTTCAAATCCTGCTTTAATTAATGCAGTAAGTCCTCCACAAAGAACTGCTTGTTCACCAAATAAATCAGTTTCAGTTTCTTCTTGGAAAGTAGTTTCAATAACACCTGCTCTAGTTAAACCAACAGCTTTTGCCATACCTAAAGCAAGTTGAAGAGCATCCCCAGTAGCATCTCTTTCAATAGCTACTAAACCAGGGATTCCAAAACCTTCTAAGTAAGTAGTTCTTACTCTAGAACCTGGTCCTTTCGGTGCAAACATTATAATATTTACATCTTCAGGAGGTTTAATTAAACCAAAGTGAATATTATATCCATGAGAGAAAGAAATACTGTTTCCAGATTCAACATAAGGAGCAATTTGTTCATTATATACTTTTTCTTGAATTTCATCTGGAAGTAAAATATGAATAATATCTGCCTCTTTAGCAGCATCTTCAATAGTAGCTACATTCATACCATCATCAATAGCTTTTTGCCAAGATGATCCTCCTTTTCTAAGTCCAACAATTACATTTAATCCACTATCTGCCATGTTTCTTGATTGTCCACGGCCTTGACTACCATATCCAATTACTGCAATAGTTTTATCTGCAACAACTGAAGCATCTACATCATCTTCATAGTACATTTTCATGATTTACTCTCCTTTTTGTTAATAATTAATAATTTGGTTATTAGGGAATTAATTAGCTAATAAAGATTACTATAATTAATATATAATCAATAAAATAGCTATTTAGTTAATAGCTAATTACAATCTCTATTTATAACAATATAAATTATAGATTTAATTTTATATATAATTTGTTAAAAATAATTTGATATTAAAAATAAAACAAATATTAATTTTAAAAAAAAATAAATAAAAAAAGAAAAAATAGGTAATAAAATTAAACTAATCTTTACCATTAACTAAAACATCAACTTTACCAGTAGTAATATCCATTATAAGACCATGAATAGGAACTTCATCTGTAATTAATGGGTGATTTTTAATTGCTTCAACAGTTTCTAATACATTTTTCTCTTCACCAGGAATAGCACCAATCCAAGTAGCTAAATCTCCAACTGCATCAATATCCTTCTCATCAATACCCATTTCCATCATTTTAACCTTAATTTTAGCTGGATCTGCATGAGCCATACCACATTCACTGTGACCTACAACCAATACTTCTTCACATCCAAGAGAGTAAATAGCTGCTGCAATTGATCTTATTGCATCTTCACCTACAATTGTATTACCTGCATTTCTAATAATTTTTGCATCTCCTCTTCCAATACCTAAAGCATCTGGTAAAAATCCAGTTAATCTACAATCCATACAAGTTAAAATAGCTATTTTCTTTTGAGGCAAATGGCCAAGAGAGACAGGCTCAAAATTATCTACAAACTTCTTATTTGCATCTAATATTTTTTCTAACATGATATCACCTAAGTTATAGAAAAATTTTTTTAAAATTTAGGAGTTAATATTTTAATATTAATACTATTTAATTAATTATTAAAACATTTTACTAAGAATAAAAATTATTAAACATAAATATTAAATTTTAATAAAAAAATATAAAATAAAATTTATTAAATTAAATTTATTAAACAAAAATAGTTGTATTAACAATAGTTGTTATAACAACATTTAAATATTATTGATAATATAATTAAAATAGTAGTTTATATTCTAATTATTAACTAAAAAAAGTAAATAGATATTAACTAAAAACCATAAACAGAGGGTATTATGGAACATATTAAAAAAATTGATGATTTAAATGCTTCAGAAATCCCCCTTGGAAAACTAGTTTTAATAATTTCAAGATCCCACAGTGCTTATATAAACAAATATATAAGTAAGATTAATATAAAAAGTTTTCAAATTCCATTATTATTTGAGATTTATAGAGAAAATAACATAAGTCAAAGTGAAATTGCTTCCCAATATAATATAGATAAAGGAGTAGTTTCAAGAGCACTTAGAAAATTAGAAGAAGACAATTACATATCAAGAGAAATTGATGAATGTAATAGAAGAAGAAATATTCTTTCTTTAACTAAAGAAGGTGAAAAAGCTATCGTTGAAATTATTAAAATCTTTGAACAATGGGAATCAGAATTATACAAAGATATTGATATAGAAAAAGATGTATTACATGAAGCTTTAAAAACAATAGCATTAAAATCAATATCTATGAATAAGGAACCATATTAAATTTAAGGAGAACAAAAGAAATGCATAAAAAAAATAAAAATATTGAAGTGATTACAGGAGATCCTAAAAGAGCAATAAGAAAACTTAGTGTTCCAATGATGGTCTCCATGCTTTTAATTGTTTTATACAATGTAGCAGATAGTATCTGGGTTGCAGGTCTTGGTGCTGATGCACTTGCAGCGATAGGATTTATTACACCATTATTTATGATTCTTATCGGTCTTGGAAATGGACTTGGTGCAGGAGCAAATTCATTAATCGCAAGATATATTGGATCAAATAATTATGAACAAGCAAACAATTCAGGATTACATTCAATTGTTTTATCAATAATTGTTTCTATTATTTTTACAATAATCATGCTCATATTACTTAAACCACTTCTTCAAATAATGGGAGCAGGAAAAACAATACCTCAAGCAATGCAATATGGAAATATTATCTTTGGAGGTTTAATTATTTTTGTATTTTCTGGAGTAGCTTCAGCTATTTTCCGTTCAGAAGGAGATATGAAAAGAGCAACCTATGCAATTGCAGTTACTGCAATTTTAAATATTATTTTAGACCCGATATTCATTTATTACTTTAATTTAGGAATAAGTGGAGCAGCAATAGCAACAATAATCTCTGCTACAATGAGCTGTATTGTAATGGGATACTGGATTTGGGGTAAACGTGATTTATACTTAGATTATAACTTTAAAAAATACTTCAAATGGGACAAAAAAATTATAATTGACACTTTCCAAGTAGCTATTCCATCAACTTTAGAAAATGTAATTATGTCTGCACTTGCAATTATCATCAATGCAATGCTTGTAATCTGTTCAGGAACCGATGCAGTAGCTGTTTATACTGCATCAATGAGAATTGTTCAAATGGCAATGATTCCACTTATAGGTATTGCAACAGCAGTAATTACTGTAGCAGGAGTAGCATATGGTGCACATAATTATAAAAACCTTAAAATCGGACATAGTTATTCTATTAAAATAGGATTTATTGTTTCTATACTTCTTGGAGCTATTATGGTAATATTCTCAAAACAAATTGCATTTGCATTTAGTTATACTTCAGCTAGTGCTGCTATGGCACCTGAACTTGCACTTGCAATTAGTATTTTAAGTTTATTTGTTTTAGCAATACCATTCGGTATTATGTCCAGTATGGTATTCCAAGGAGTAGGAAAAGGTATAAATTCTTTAATTATTACTTTACTTAGATCTTTAATTTTAGAAACCCTTTTTGCATATACTTTTAGTATTGTCTTAGGAATGGGTGTACCTGGAGTTTATATTGGTGTTCTTCTTGGTTGTTTCTTAGGTGGAATGGTAGGATATGCTTGGGCTAAATTATTTATTAAAAAATATACAAAAGATATTAAAAACAAATATGGAAAAATCGAAGAACCTAACTAAGTCCCTTGCTTAAATCACAACTATTAATCATAGCTATATATAGCTATTTTTAATAGTTATCTATTTATATTAACTATTTTTATCAATACCACTTTTTATTAATTTTTTATTACTCAATTACACAACTATTAACTTATTTTTTAAAAATAAATCTTAAAAATTAAACCTAAATAGAAAAAATGGATAGTAAAAATAGAAAAAACAATAAAAAAAGACTTAAAAATTAAAAATATTATCCTCTAGAAACAGCTGTAGGACCAGTTCTAGCTATTTTTTTAATACCAAATGGTTCAAGAAGAGAAATTAAAGCATCAATTTTATTTGGATCTCCAGTCATCTCAATAGTAATTGAATTATCACAAACATCAATAATTTTACCTCTAAAAATATTTGCATATTGTATAATTTCAGAACGACATCTAGCATCTTCAGTCTTAACTTTAATTAAAGCTAACTCTCTTTTTACAGAATTATTAGGATCTAAATCTTTAATCTTAATAACTTCAACAAGTTTGTTTAATTGTTTAGTTACTTGTTCTAAGACTTTTTCATCACCTTTAACAACAAAAACCATTCTTGCAAGACTTGAAATTTCACTTTCACCAACAGTTATACTATCTATATTATAACCCCTTCTTGAAACAAGACTTGTAACTTTTTGAAGAACTCCTGGCTTATTTTCAACCAATGTACTAATTATATGCTCCATAATTATAACTCCAAATTATTCTTATAATCATTAAATCTCATAATCATCAAATATTGTAAAATATTATAAGAAAGATAAATTATTATCTCCAATACTAATAATAAATGAAGATAATAATATAACTATAATTAACTATCCTCCTCAACATCAGATTCATACTTATATTCACCAAGAATTTCCTCAATTCCAGCTCCAGGAGGAAACATTGGAATAAATTCATCTTTTTGAATTACAATATCTAAAACAAGAGATTCATTATCTTTAATAGCTTTAGATATTACTTTTTCACTATCCCCTGGTTTTTCAATTCTAATTGCATTAATTCCGAAACTTTCAGCAAGTTTAACAAAATCAGGAGAATTACCTAAGTCAGTTTGAGATAATCTTTTATTATATAAAAGATTTTGCCATTGATAAACCATTCCTAATTTCCTATTATTTAAAATAGGTACAATAACTGGAATATCATATTCTTTAATAGTAGCTAATTCTTGAGATACCATTAAAAATCCACCATCACCAACAATTGAAACAACAGGATTTTCAGGACATGCTATTTTTGCACCAATAGCTGCTGGGAATCCAAATCCCATAGTTCCAAGACCTCCAGATGAAATAAATTTACGAGGTTTTGAAATATCTAAAAAATGAGCAGCCCACATTTGATGAAGACCTACATCAGTAGTAATTATTGTATCTTCATTAATTGCATTACTAATTTCTTTAATAACTTGTTGTGGTTTAAGTGGAATATTATCATAAGTTCTACGTGGAATAGCTGATTTTTTAAACTTAATTACATTATCTAACCAACTAGTATCTGGAGAATTATTAGCTAATTCTTTATTAAGAGATTTTAAAATATCTTTTGCATCTCCAACAATAGGAACATCCACATCAACATTTTTACCAATCTCTGCAGGGTCAATATCAATATGTATAAGTTTAGAATTAGGAATAAACTCTTCTAATTTACCTGTTGTTCTATCAGATAATCTACAACCAATAACAATTAATAAATCCGATTTATTAACAGATTGATTAGCTACTTCTCTTCCATGCATTCCTAACATACCAATAGCTAACTCATCATTTTCATCAATTGAACCTTTACCCATAAGAGAAGTACAAACAGGAGCATTAATTAATTTTGCAAATATTTTAAGTTCTTTTTCTGCATTTGCTATAATTACTCCTCCACCAGCTAAAATAATTGGTCTTTTAGCTTTTTTAATCATTTGAGCTACTTTTTTGATTTGCTTAACATTTCCCTTAATAGTAGGATTATAACCTGGAGTATTAATAGATTCTTCAATAAACTCAGTTAATTCTCCCTCTTGAACTTCTTTAGGAACATCAATAACAATAGGTCCAGGACGACCACTTGAAGAAATTTCAAAAGAAGATTTTATAATACTTGGAATATCATTTACATCTTTAATCTGATAAGCATGTTTAGTTATAGGCATAGTAATTCCAAGAATATCTGCTTCTTGAAATGCATCATTTCCAATTAAATAACTTGGTACCTGACCAGTAATAGCTATTATTGGAGAAGAATCCATATAAGCATTAGCTATTCCAGTAACTAAATTAGTAGCACCAGGACCAGAAGTAGCAAGACAAACACCTACTTTACCAGATGCTCTTGCATAACCTTCTGCAGCATGTGCTGCACATTGCTCATGTCTTACAAGTATATGATTTAAATCAGAATCATATAACATATCATAAAAAGGAATAACCTGACCTCCAGGATATCCGAAAATAGTGTCAACACCATTATTTTTTAAAGCTTTTATAATAGCTTCTCCACCTTTCATTTATTTTACTCCTTAATTTTTAGTAAATAATGTTTATTAATTAAATAAGTAATAAATTAAATAAATTAAATAAAATAACCAAAAGATTCAATACAATTTAAAATTTATCTTTAATTTATCACGACATAACATTCTAATAAAGTAATATATATTGAAAGATAAATATAAATTTTAATATATTAATATAGTATGAGAACCAAATATTAATATAGTTTAAGATTTTAATTAATAAGAATATCTCATGCTATGATTTAATTTAAACTGTTATAATTTAAATTTATAATTTATAAACTGTAATAATTTAAACTGTTATAATTTAAATTTATAATTTATGATTAAATTATTATTAATTTAAACTAATTTGATTTAATCTTATTGATTTAAATTGTTATCTAATAAAGTGTTATCTAATTTAAACTATTATCTGATTTAAACTAATATGGAGATTAAAGATGAAAGTCTTAGTAGTTGGTACTGGTGCAAGAGAACATGCTATATGTGATTCATTAGCAAAAGATGTTGAATTATATGCTTATATGAGTAAAAATAATCCAGGAATAGCTAAATTAGCTGTTGAATACAAAAAAGGTGATGAAGGCGAAGTTGAAGAAGTAGCTCAATATGCAAAAGAAAAAAATATAGATATTGCAGTTATTGGACCTGAAGCACCTCTTGGTAAAGGAATTGTAAATGCTCTTGAAGATGCAGGAATTCCTTGTGTTGGACCAAGCCAAGAATCTGCAAGAATTGAAACTGATAAATCATTTATGAGAAAATTATTTGCAGACTATAATATTGATGGATCTTTAACATACAAAGTATTTGATAATTATGAAGATATTAGTGCATTTCTTGATGAATATGAAAAGGACGTTGTTGTAAAACCAGTAGGTTTAACTGGAGGAAAAGGAGTTAAAATCGTAGGTGACCATCTTAAAGATAACCAAGATGCAAAAGCTTATGCTAAAGAAGTTATGGATAATGCAATGGGAGGATTTGCTCAAGTAATTATTGAAGAAAAAGTAGTTGGTGAAGAATTTACTATCCAAGCATTTTGTGATGGAGAACATTTAGCACCAATGCCTGCTGCTCAAGACCACCCTCATGCATTTGAAGGAGATCAAGGCCTTATTACTGGAGGAATGGGATCTTATTCCAACAATGATGGTTTATTACCTTTCATGAGTCAAGAAAATTATGATGCTGCAGTTAAAATAATGAAAGATACTTTAAAAGCTATAGCTAAAGAAACAACCCCTTATAAAGGAATTCTTTATGGTCAATTTATGCTTTCAAAAGATGGTCCAAAATTAATTGAATATAATGCAAGATTTGGAGATCCTGAAGCAATGAATGTATTACCACTTCTTAAAACTCCAATGATTGAAGTTTGTAAATCTATTATTGATGGAAACCTTGATAAAGTAGAATTTGAGGATAAATCATCTGTTTGCAAATACATAGTGCCTGATGGGTATCCAGATACTTCACATGCAGGAGAAATTGTAGAAGTTGATGAAGAAAGTATTGAAGATATTGGTGCAAAAGTATTCTATGCTGCTGTAAGTAAAGAAGAAGCAGGAATACAACTTTCTGGATCTCGTGCATTAGGAATTGTAGCACAAGGTGAAAACATATCCGAAGCTGAAAAATTAGCTGAAGAAGCATGTGGATTTATTAAAGGAAATGTTTATCATAGAAGAGATGTTGGAACTGATGATTTAATTCAAAAACGTATCGACCACATGGATGATATATTAAATAATTAGTCATGAAGTTCTTAAATTAAAAATAAACTCAAAAATAAGAATAAAAAACTTAAAATATGAAGAATATAAGAAAATTAAAGTATTTTAAGTTTAAATTATCTATTAAAATGATTTAATTCTAAAATTAAGTTTAGGTGTGTAAATGGTTAAAAAAACAAAATCTAAGAATGCTATTATTAAGAAAGCTAAAAAATTAGAAAGACAAGGTAAATATAAAAAAAGTCTTAAAGTCTGTGATGATTTTTTAGATAAAAACTTAGATTTGAATATTCTAGAGATAAAAATAGATTTAATTAATACTTATTATTTTTCAGAAGAATTCTTAGAAAAAATTAATAACTATCAAAACACACTTACTCATTTTTTATCCAAAGAAGAAGAAGATTATTTACTTAAAATCTATTCTGCAATTAAAAAT
>JAZLLL010000172.1:0-2992 GCA_045598125.1 Methanobrevibacter sp.
AATAAAAAAAATACTAAAAATAAAAAGATAATTCTCTTTTTATTCTTCTAAATCATCAAGATCATCACGAAGTTCAATTTTATCTTCATCAATCCCAACAACTGCTTTAAATTCTTTCATTTTACGATCATTTTTCTTATTTTCCAAGAAAGAATATACAGATTTATGTCTTGACCCCCTTAAAATCATTTCAACAGCTTCTTTAGCAACCATAACATTATCTAATTCACCAATAAATGAAACTGTTTTTCCATAAACTGCCATATCTACTTCAGCCATATCTACAATAATTTCTCTTGTTTTACCTTCTTTTCCAATAATCCTCCCCTTATATCGAGCCATTGCTTTTTTAGATTTGCCTACATAAAGAGGTAACTTAAGAATTTCTAAGTAAATATCATCTTCATTAAGTTTAAGCGCCACATGAGGATTAAATCCACGAGCAACAGCTTTTACAATATGATTTGCTTTCCATACACCAAGAGGATCAACCATATCTTCACTAGGATTAATAGCTACAGTTCCTTCTTCACTATTAATATCTAATTTAACACCAGTTGCCTTTTCAATCATTTGTTTAGTTTTACCTTGCGCTCCAATTAAAGCTCCTACCCTATCTTGTGGGACTTTAAGATAATCAGTTTCTGGCAATTTATCCACCTCATAACTTTTTAAATATAAATTAACATTATAGTTAAAGTAATTTCTATTGTCCATCTTATTTAAATTATTATATAATAATTTAATAATAACATATTTTATAATGAAACTAAACAAGAGAAAGTAGGTTCATTGAAACTTAAAATATAATTTATATTAAATATATTAATAAGATAAAGTAAGAGCATTCGAAAAGTAATCTATAAAAATTAATAAAACAATAAAAAAAGAATTAATTAAAAAATTTAATAGGAAAAAGATAAAACGAAAAAAAGTAACTAAAAAATAGAAAAAGTACAACAAATCAAATTATTAACCAAATATCTGATTTGTCAATTTTTGAATTGAAGTATCAACGCCCATTTTAGAAAATTCTTTAACCAAATTTTTAATATCTCTTGTAAGTAAATCCTTAGCAATTATATGATCTTTAACAACAGACTGAGAAACATCAATAATAATTGGTTTTTCATTATGATTAATAATATTATAAGTAGATAAATCACCATGTACTAATTTTGCATTATTCACAAACTTATCTAATTGATCAACTAATTGTTCATAAAAATCTAAAGGATCTTCAGGTGGAAGATATTTAACAGTAGGTGAAGGATTTCCTTCTTTATCTCCAATAAATTCCATAACTAAAACATTATTCAAACTAGACAAAGCATTAGGAACATTAACTCCAGCATCTTTAAGTCTGTTCAAATTACGAAATTCTTTATTAACCCAAGAACCAATTAGTTGACTTTTATTATTAGCCCTAACATTGAATCTAGGATCTCCAGCAATATAATATTGCATTTTCTTAAAATCGGAAGTAGCTATCCTATATATTTTAACTGCAACAATAGAACCATCATCCCTAAAACCTTTTAAAACATTTGCTTCCTTACCAGTACTAATAGCACCATTTAAAATATCAACATACCCTTGATTAGCTAGTTTATAAAGTGTTTTTAATGTTCTCTCATCAAAAATTTCATTAGCCACTTTCCTATCATTTGCATCATAAGCTCTTTTTCTAGAAATCAATTTTTGAAGTTCAGCATCCGCTTTAGCTACTTTTGCATTAGGTTCCTGATTCATAATAAATCCTTCATTATAAGAAAATGTGTATAAAATAAAATAATGTATTAAAATAAGTTATAGAAGTTAATAAAATGAAATAAAAAAAATGAAATAAAAAAAGTTAAAATAAAAATTAATAACCTTTACATTTTCAAGTAACCTTTTCTTTCAAGCCAATTAGATTCAGTTCTAGTGTATCTCCAAATAACATCTGCTTTTTCATCAGATTGGAATTCCCAAGGTTTTACAAGAACTACATCACCTTCACGAATCCAAATTCTTTTTTTCATTTTACCTGGAATACGAGTCATTCTAATATTCCCATCAGCACATCTTACTTTAATCTTACCATGACCCATAATTTGTTCTACAACCCCAGGAATCTCTCCTTTTCTAGGTGTACGCACCCTTCTATATTCTTGTTGTCCATTATTTTGTGGTTTAGCCAAAAATTCACCTTCTAAATATAGTTTATCTTAATAAATAATTATACTAAAAATATACATCTCTATAAAAATATTATGGTTAATTTTATGAAATTATAGTAAATAATAAATTCAGATATTATCGAAAATAGCATTTTTAATATACAATTTATTAATTTATATTATATTCTTCATTCTATATAATTATAGTAGTTAAATCAATGAAAACTAAAAATGAAATAAAAAAATAATTATACTAATAAAAAACATATAGATTAAAAGGTGAAAAAATGGAGATTAAAGAAAAAACTATTTCAGATGAAAAAATAGCCATTATTAATTATAAAGGATCTCTTAAAGACATGGAAATATTAATATCTAAATTAATGGGATGGATAGATGAAAAAGAAATTACTCCTGAAGGAGATATTTTTGCAATATTTTATAATAATCCTCGAACTGTTGACGAAGAGGAAGTAGTGTATGATTTAGGAATTCCAATTAATAAAAACCAAGCACAAGATTTAATAGATGAAGGAAATATTAGAATTGTAAATATCTTAGAACACACCGTTTTATCTGGAATCCATAAAGGACCTCTTGAAACAATTCAAGAAACATACAATAAAATGGCTAAATATTCTATTGAAAATAAATATGATATAATTGGATCTCCAAAAGAAATTTACATTAAAAAATATTTCGAAGTAAAAAATGATAATGAAATAATAACTGAAATACAATTACCTGTTATTAAAATGTAAATTCTATATATAATTAATATAAGAAAATTTTATTTGGGGCTTTAAAATGAATAAAAAAATAAAAAATAT
>JAZLLL010000173.1:0-4161 GCA_045598125.1 Methanobrevibacter sp.
GAGGATTATATGAAAAAAGTAGTTTTAATCTTATCTGGCGGTATACATAGTACAACTCTTTTATATTCATTAATTAAAAAAAATTATGATATTATTGCTTTAAGCTTTAATTATGGTCAAAAAGCTATTGAAGAGTTAAGAAGAGCAAAAAAGATTTGTGAATTAAATAATATAAAACATGAAATAATAGATATTAGAAATTTAGCAATGGTTTTTTCATCAAGTAGCTTAATAGATAAGGATAATAGAAGAACTGATAGTCCTTCAGATACAGTTGTACCTAGTAGAAATACAATTTTATTAAGTTTAGCTACTGCTTATGCAATTAGTAATAATTGTAGTGAAATTTATTATGGGGCTATAAAAGATGATGTTGGTGATTATCCAGATACTACTTTAGAATTCTTATATCAAATGAATGAATTAAATAAAGTAAATAATTATGAATATATTCCGATTAAAGCACCATTTGTTAATTGTTCTAAAGAAGAAATTATAAAAAGGGCAATTGAGTTAGATGTTCCTATTGATTTAACTTTTAGTTGTTATCAACCTAAGGAGGATAATTCTCCGTGTGGTGAATGTATAAGTTGTAAAAGTAGGATGAAAGCTATAAAAAAAGTAAGGGGATAAATATGTATGAATTAAAATCTCAACACAGAATATATGGATGTCATAAATTAAAAAATCAAGGTGGTTGTTGTACTAATTGGCATGGTCACCAATATGAAATTATTTTATCTCTAAGAAGAGATTATTTAGACCATAAAAACATGATTATAGATACTTATGATTTAGAAGAAATATTTAATTCTTTTATAGGGGTAGATCATTTAAATCTTAATGAATTTATGGATTGTGAAGATCCTACTATGGAAGCAATTAGTAAATTTTTCTATGATAATTTAAAACCTAAAATTCCTGAGTTGTATAGTGTTACTGTTTATGAAACATCGGAGGCTGCTGTAACTTATACTGAAGATTAATATTACTATTATTATGTTATTTTAGATTGAATTGGGTAATATAATAAATTATTTTGTTATAATGTTTAAAGTGAGTTTGATAAGAGAATTTAGTAATACTAAAAAATTAATATTAGGGATTAATATGGATGTATTAGAAATATTTTCAAGTTTTCAAGGTGAAGGGCCATTTGTAGGTACTCCTGCAACTTTTTTAAGGCTTGCTGGATGTAATCTTAACTGTGAATGGTGTGATACAGATTTAACTGAAATTAAAGAAATGTCATTGAAATCAGTTAAAGAAATTATTTCTAATGAAATTAATAATTATAATATTAATCTTTTAGTGATTACTGGTGGAGAACCATCTCTTCAATTAAATGAAATTAGTAATTTAATTGAATTATTACCTAATAATTTAGATATTCAAATTGAATCTAATGGTTTTAAAAAATTTTCAATTGAAAAGGATATTGATTATGTTATATCTCCTAAAAAAAATAAAGAAGAAGTTTTTGCAAGATATTGTGAATATGATAATGTTTATTTTAAATTTGTAATAAGTTCTCAAAAAGATATTGATGAAATAATATTTTTAAAAAATAAGTATAAGTATAATAAAACTATTTGGCTTCAACCAGAATTTAATCATGATATTGAAATGGCTAATTTAATTGTTGATAATTTTGATAAGTTAAAAAATATTAAAATTTCAGCTCAAACTCATAAATATTTAAATCAACAATAAAATTTATCTTATTCTACTATACTTAAAAGAATAAATATTTAATAGTTAAAGAACAGATATAATACTGATTTATAATTTTTAAAATTTAAATTATATAATTTTAAATTATGAACCTATTTATTAATTTTATTTATATTGGTGTTTTATATGATATTGTTAAATGAAAATACTAAATGTTTGGTTCAAGGAATTACTGGAAAACAAGGACGTTTTCACACCAAACAAATGCTTGAATATAATACAAATATTGTTGCAGGAGTAACACCAGGAAAAGGTGGGAAAGAAATATTTGGAGTTCCTGTATTTGATTCAATTGAAGCAGCAAAAGAGTTTGATTCTGAAATTAATGCATCTATAATTTTTGTTCCTGCTAAATTTGCTAAAGATGCTGCATTTGAATCAATTGAGCATTTAGATCTTGTTATTATTATTACAGAACATATTCCTGTTCATGATACTATGGAAATTATGGCTTATGCTGAAAAAAAAGGTGTAACTGTAATTGGCCCTAATACTCCAGGAATTATATCTCCTAAAATAGGTAAACTTGGAATTATGCCTACTCACATATTTACTGAAGGAGATGTAGGAATTATATCTAGAAGTGGGACTTTAACTTATGAAATAGCAAGTCAATTAACTAATGCCGGTATTGGTCAAAGCACTTGTGTTGGTGTTGGTGGGGATCCAATTATTGGAACACCTTCTGTTGAAGTTATTAAAATGTTTGAAAACGACCCAGATACTAAAGAAATAGTGTTGATTGGTGAAATAGGTGGTAAAGCAGAAGAAACTGCTGCAAAATATATTAAAGAACATGTAACTAAACCGGTTGTATCTTATATTGCAGGTATTACTGCACCTCCAGGTAAGAAAATGGGTCATGCAGGGGCTATTATTAGTGGGAATACAGGCACTGCAAAAAGTAAAATGGAAGCTTTATGTAATGCTGGTGTTAAAGTAGCATCTAAACCTTCTGAGATAGTTAAATTAATCAAAGAATCTCGTGAAGAATGATTAAAATATTTTATTGTAAAAATATTTTATAAAATATTTTATAGATTATAATTTTTATAAAAAGATTATGTAATTTTTATAAAAGAATTATATGATATATTTTTTTATAAGGCATATTCTTTTGAACCTATTGCTTTTTTTATTTTTTTTATTTAATATTATTAACCTTTCAGTTGTGATAGTATGGACAAAGAAGAAATTATTAATAAACTTTTAAATAATGAATTAAAGTTGTATCAAATTGATAAATATACTGAAACAGCTACTGATGCTCTTGATATTAGGAGAGAATTTATTGAAAAATATTCTGATAATGAATTAAATCAAATAGCTAATTATACATTAGATATGGAAATGGCTATGGCTAAAAATATTGAAAATCCTATTGGTACTATTCAAGTTCCTATAGGTGTAGCTGGACCATTAAAAATTAATGGTGAAAATGCTAATGGAGAATTCTTTGTACCTCTTGCTACTTCTGAAGGTGCATTAGTTGCTTCAATTAATAGGGGTGCTTCAGCTATTTCTGCAGCCGGTGGTGTAAATGCAAGAGTTATTGGGGATAAAATGACTAGGGCTCCTGCAATTAAAACAAACTCTATTATCGAGGCGGTTAAAGTTAAAAAATGGTTTGAAGAAAATTTTAATGAACTTAAGGAAATAGCTGAATCAACTACAAATCATGGAAAGTTACTTAAAATTGATCCAATTATTATTGTAGCTAACTATGTTTATCCTCGTTTTGTTTACTCAACTGGAGACAGTATGGGTATGAACATGGTGACAATAGCTACTGAAAAAGTTTTATCTAAGTTACAAGAAGATTTAGGAGTTCATGCACTTGCATTAAGTGGTAATCTATGTGTGGATAAGAAACCTGCAGCTATTAATATTATTGAAGGAAGAGGAAAAACTATTGTGGCAGATATTTTAATTCCAGAAGAAATTGTTAAATCTAAACTTAAAACAACTGCTAAATCTATTGAAGAAGTTAACATAGCTAAAAACTTAATAGGTTCTGCAGCAGCTGGTTCTATGGCATATAATGCTCATTTTGCAAATATGATTGGAGCTATATTTTTAGCTACAGGTCAAGATGCAGCACATGTTGTAGAAGGCTCTTTAGGCATTACAACTGCTGAAGATAGGGAAGGGGATTTATATTTCTCAGTAAATATGCCTGATGTTCCAATTGCTACTATTGGTGGGGGAACAAGACTTGAAACAGCTCATGAATCTTTAGGTATTATTGGTTGTGCTGGTTCTGGTAAAGTTAATAAATTTGCTGAAATTGTTATATCTACTGTTTTAGCAGGGGAATTATCTTTGATTGGAGCAATTTCTGCAGGTCATTTAGCAAAAGCTCATCAAGAGCTTGGAAGATAATTTTTTAGTTTTTTATATTTTTTTATTTAATCTTTTTTTTTAGTT
>JAZLLL010000174.1:0-2122 GCA_045598125.1 Methanobrevibacter sp.
TTATATATTTTTAATATAATTATTTAAAAAGAGTTTATATATTTTTAATATGCTTATCTAATGAGGTACAAAATGGAAGAATATGAACGTCCTAATAGAAAGGGTTTTAAGACTCAAAAAGAGGAGAGTAAATATAAATTAAAGAATTTTTTGAATTATAAAAAAGATTTTAAAGAAAATTCTTTTAAAAAAGGGTTTAAAGTACCTGATTATAAATTAACTACTGAAATTACAGAAGTTAAACCTAATCAAATATTTACTAGAGGTTATAATCAGGTAGATTTAATTTCGAATCTTAGTTTTGCTGAAATGGTATTTTTAATTTTAAGAGGGAATTTGCCTTCTAAAAATGAAGCTAAAATATTTAATCATATATTAATTTCTTTTGTTGATCATGGAGTTACTCCTCCAAGTACTCAATCAGCAAGATTAATTGCATCTTCAGGTTCTCCTTTAAATAATGCAGTTGCTGGAGGATTATTGTCTTTTGGTAAAAATCATGCAGGGGCAATTGAAAAAGCAATGAAATTATTGCAAGATGGAATTAATAGCTTAAATCTTGATGAATTTGATAAATCTAATGATAATAAACGTATTGTGCGACTAGCTATTGATATTGTTAATAAATTTGAAAATGAATCTAAAAGAATTCCTGGATTTGGTCATAGGTATCATAATAAAGATCCACGTGCAGTGAGATTAATAGATTTAGCTATACTTGAATCGGCTATTGGCCCTCATACAAAATTAGCTCTTGTAATTGAAGGCATTTTATCTGAAAAAAAGGGGATTTGTTTAAATGTTGATGGTGCTAATGCAGGTTTATTATCTGATTTAGGATTTAAAAGTGAATTAGGTTTAGGAGTATTTATGATTGGAAGGTTGCCTGGTTTAATAGCTCATTCTTTTGAAGAAATGAATGAAGAAGATAAATTTCGACGGTTTTGTGATTTAGAAGATATTGTTTATGAAGGTTTGGTAAATCAATCTTTTAAAGAATAAAATCATAGTTATAATTATTTTTTATAAAAGATTAAAGTTATATTATATAAATTTTAAATTAGTATAAAATTTTTAAACTATAATTTTAAAAAAATTAAAAGAAAAATATAAAGAAAATAAGAAATGTAATTGAAATGTATTAAGGAGATATTTTTATGGAATTTTTTGATGTAATTAGTGAAAGATATAGTGTTAGAGGATTTACTAATCAAGAAGTTGAAAAAGAGAAATTAGATAAAATTTTAGAAGCTGCTCGTATTGCACCAACTGGTGTTAATAATCAACCTTTTAAAGTTTTTGTTATTGAAACAGAAAAAAATAAAGAGATCTTATCTGAAATTTATGGTGCGCCATGGTTTGTTCAAGCACCTTATGTTCTTGCTGTTGTTGTTTGTCCTGATAAAGCATGGACCAGACCATGGGATGGTAAGAATATTGCTGAAATCGATGGAACTATTGTTATGGATCATATTATTCTTGCAGCTACTGATTTAGGTCTTGGAACTTGTTATATTGGTGCTTTTAGAGCAAATATTGCTAAAGAGTTTTTAGAACTTGAAGATGGTTGGGAACCTGTATTATTTACTCCATTAGGTTATCCTGATGCAGAAGCAAGAGACACTCCAAGAAAACCTATTGAAGAATTGGTAATTTATAAATAAATCTACTAAAAATAATTTATATAATTTATTTACATTTATTGTTATATGTTAAATTAGTTTTATAAATCAATTTTTAATACATACTCTATTTTTTATTATTTTTTTTTAATTTTTTTCATATTTTGTTAATTCTATTGCTCTATCCCATTTTTCCTGACTATAAAATATTTCAAGATTTTCTGCTTTATCAAATTCAACAGGATTTCCATCAATATCTATGGTATCTGTTGTAATAAGGATTATATTTGATTTTTTAAAAAAACAGTATGAGAAATATATAACATTTAAAATAAATGCTAATACATTAAGAAAAAGACCTATTAATATAAAAATTCCATGAATAATTAGATTTCCATAATTTTTTTTCTTAAGTAAAATATAATTAGTTTCATTATATTCTATGGAATATTTTGATTCTGAAAGTATTTCTACTAATTCATCCA
Source organism: Methanobrevibacter sp. (assembly GCA_045598125.1). Classification (GTDB taxonomy): domain Archaea; phylum Methanobacteriota; class Methanobacteria; order Methanobacteriales; family Methanobacteriaceae; genus Methanobrevibacter. Next base: position 2,108 of record JAZLLL010000174.1, read on the forward strand.
TATCTTGATGATTAT
>JAZLLL010000175.1:0-3902 GCA_045598125.1 Methanobrevibacter sp.
AGTTTTTGCACTTCTTTTTATTATTGATGCGAGTTATTTATTTATTATTAGTGCAAGTGATTTGTTAATATTAGAAATATTTGATATTATTATTTCTTTAGCTGCTTGTGTATTTATTTATAAAAAATCAATTGATAGAATTCTTGCAATTATTTTGTTAATACCTGTAAGTTCTACTCTATTTATTGTTACTGGAAATGGTTTAATTTATGCTTTAGAATTAATTCATTTAATTGGAATTGTATATGTAGCAGTATTATTAGCTAAAAAATTTATTGAATATACAAATCATAATAACTTAGGTTTAACCATGTTATTATTCTTTATTATTTTGTCTGTAAGTTTATTTGTTACTTCAATAGCTGAAAATGTTAATATTATTGATTCTATGGTTATGATTACTAATGCATTTACAAGTAATGGATATTCTATTTTAGGACATACGGAATTAGGTAAAATTGATAGTTTATTCCTTACATGGGGAGGATATTTACTTTCTGGTGTAGGTACTGCTACATTAACTGTAGCTATTATGAATAAAAGATTTAATAAAAGATTTGATGAGCTTGAGGATTTAATTAAAAATCAAAATAAAAAAGATTAATTTTTAGCTTTTTATTATTTTTATTCCTTTTTTTAGCTATTTTTTTATTTATTTATATTTTTTCTTTTTTTATTTTTAATTATCTACAATTAATTTAGTAGTTTTATCAATTAATACATCGGTTATATTGATGGTCTTTAATTCTTTTTCATTAATATTATAAATCTCTTTTAATATTGATTCATCGGCTTTTAAAACATCATCATTTATATCAAACATATTATTTAATAATTCTTCTGTTTCATTTAAACAATTAATCATAACAATAGCTAAATCCATTTTTCCTTTTTTAAGACCAAGTATATTAAATGCTTTAGATATTTGTCTTTGACCACTGGTTCTAAGTAAAATTTCGATACCTAAATCTTTAGCTAAATTTTCATTTCTTTCAAAAGATTTTATAGCATGTATTATCCCATGCTTTAAATGTTCTCTTCCAGCTATTGCTTTTGCATCCATTAATTGGATAATAGAATTATTATTTTTCATTGAATTGATTTTTTCTAATGTTTCTTCAATATTCTTAATATTTGCTTTATATCCAATTATTTTAATATTTTCTAATTTAACTAATTCTTTAGTATATGTCATTTTAAATCCATCTTTTCTATTTAATTAGTAGGTTTATTTTAGTTTTTTTTATTATTATATGTTTTATTTTATTTTATTTAATATTTTAGTTATTCTATATTATTCTGAATATCAATTAATCTATTTACTCCATTTAAATAAGCTTTAACACTTGCATTGATAATATCAGGTTCGGTTGCTCTTGCAGAAATAATTTTATTATCTAATTTTAATTTAACAATAACATCAATTAATGCATCAGTACCTCCAGTAATTGCGTCTACATGGAATTCTTCAAGATCTACTTTTACAAGATCATTAATGCCTTTATTCACGGCATTGATAGCAGCATCTACTGGACCAATACCTACATCTGCTTCAATTATTTCTTTATTTTCAAAGTTTAATTTTACTGAAGCAGTAGGTCTTATTCTATTTCCAGATACTATTGTAACTTCCTCAAGCTTTATTTTATTTTCATGATTAATTTCAAGAATTTGTGCAGAAATAGCTTCTAAATCTGTATCTGTTACACTTTTACCTTTATCTCCAAGCTCTTTTACTTTATTAAATATTTCTAGTGTTTGTTCATCATCAGAATTTATACCTAATTCTTTTAATCTACTTTTTAATCCACTTTTTCCAACATGTTTTCCAACTATAAATTTTCTTTTATGACCTACACGTTCTGGAGTAATGGGCTCATAGGTAGCAGTATTTTTAGCTACTCCATCTGCATGAATTCCAGATTCATGTGCAAAAGCATTTTCACCAACAATTGCTTTATTTGGTTGAAGATAAGCTCCAGTTAACCTTGAAACTAACTTAGAAGTACTATAAATTTCTTTAATTTTAATATCTGTGGTGTATTTTTTTTCATCTGTTAATTTATCTGTATATAATGTATCAAGTCCAACAATTACCTCTTCAATAGCCGCATTACCAGCTCTCTCACCAATTCCATTTATTGTTCCATGAAATCTTTTAACTCCACCATCTATAGCAGATAATGTGTTTGCTACTGCAAGGCCAAAATCATTATGGCAATGAGCACTTACAGGAACTCCCAATTTTGTAAATTTTTTATAAAAATTAAAAGATTTAAGTGGTGTTAACATTCCTACAGTATCACAAGGACATATTCGATTAGCTCCAGCTTCAATTGTAGATTTAAATAATTTTTCTAAGTACTTAATATCTGTTCTTGTCGAATCTTCAGCAGATAATTCTATAATTAAACCATGGTCTTTACTATAACTAACAATATCAATGGCCTGATTTAACATTTCTTCTTGTGTTTTTTTAAGCTTATATTTTAAATGTAAATCTGAAGTAGGTACTACGATATTTACTGCATCTACATCGCATTCAAGGCAATAATCAATATCTTTTTTCAGTGTTCTTGCAAAACTAACTATTTCTGCATTAAAACCTTGTGATGTAATTTCTTTTATAGCTTCACGTTCACCTTGTGATGTAATTGCTGATCCTGCTTCTATAGAGTTAATTCCAATTTCATCTAATTTGTTAGCTATCCTAAGTTTTTCATTTTTTGTTAAACTAATACCTGGAGTTTGTTCTCCATCTCTTAATGTAGTATCTAATACTTCAATTTTCATTAAATCATCTATTTTAAGTTTATTTGATATTTATGTTATTTTTAATTATTTTTTTTACATCATAGTTTACTTTTATTTAATTATTTTATTGTGTAACTGTTTATTGTGATTTTTAATTATTTTATTTAGAATATTCTTTTTTAAACCACTTTATTGTTTCTTCAAGTTGTTTTTTGAATTTGGAAGTATCTACTTTAAAGTTGATATTTTCAAGATTTTTAATATCTGCTGCTGAATGTTTTATATCTCCTGGTCTTTCATCTAAATATTTAGGCTCTAAATTAGATTTTAAAACATCTTTAACAATAAGATATAATTGATTAATACTTATTGCATTTCCAGATGCAACATTAACAACACCATTATAATTAGATTCACATGCTTTAATATTAGCTTTTACAATATCTTTTACATAAATAAAGTCTCTACTTTGTTCTCCATCACCATATATGATTGCTTGTTCATTATTTATTAAAGAAAAAATAAATTTAGGGATTACTGCTGCATATTGTGAGTTTATATCTTGTTTTGGTCCAAATACATTAAAGTATCTTAATGCCACATAATTTAACCCATAACTTTCGTAAAATGATTTTAAATATAATTCACAACTTGCTTTTTGACTTGCATATGGAGATAATGGCATATAAGGTTCAGATTCTTTAAGAGGCATATTAGGGTTTTCTCCATAAATTGCAGATGAAGAGGAAAATACTACTTTTTTAATATTCTCTTCTTTTGCAGCAATTAATAATTTTACAGTTCCATCAATATTTGTTTGATTATAAGTTAATGGGTCTGCTACACTTCCTGGAACACTTGCTAATGCTGCTAAATGGAAAACATAATCTTTTCCTTTTAATATTTTATTTAAATTTACATCATTTATGTCTGCTTTTATTATTTCAAGATTTTTATGCTCAGAGTCTTTAAGATTGCTAATTTTTCCAGATGAAAAATTATCAATAATAGTTACTTTATTATTATCTACAAGTTCATCAACAATATGGGATCCTATAAATCCTAATCCTCCAGTAACAACTATTTTTTTATTTTCCATTCGAATCTAACCTTTTAATTTTTATTTTTTTATCTTTATTATTAAAGTT
>JAZLLL010000176.1:0-2160 GCA_045598125.1 Methanobrevibacter sp.
ATTTTAGTTCCTTTAACTTTCATACCTTGTAAAGATTTAGAAATTGCATTAACTTCATTTGCATCAATAATTTCTGATTCAATACCTAAATTAGCAAGTTCTAACAGTTCTTTTACTTTACCAACCATACCTCCAGTTACATCTACATTTGTTGTTGATTCTAAAGATTCAATATCTTCAATAGAACTTACTTTATCTATATGAATTGCATCATCATGAGTTTTAGGATTTTTAGTATAAACTCCATCCACATCAGTTCCAAGAACAATTCTATCAGATTTTAAAAATTTAGCAATATATTGAAGTACTTGATCACCAGAAATAACTGCCATTTTAATTTTATAATCTAAAACAACATCCCCATAGAGAACTGGAATAAAACCTTCACGAATATAAGCTTTAATTAAATCTAGATTAAAATCATAAATTCTTTTATTATGAGTAGTTATAAATGAAGATGGAGGTATAGCAACACATGGAATCCCATGCTCAATAAAAACATCACAAATAATTGAGTTTAATTTTTTAACTTCATTTTGAATCTCAGCAAATCCCACTTTTTTCTTAAGATAATCTTCTTTTTTAAATGGTTCACCAATCCTATGTTTTTTAGCAGGAGGATGGCCAAAAGAACCTGCCCCATGGATAAAAACAAGCCCATCTACCAAATCTGGATTGAATTTATCAGAGTATAATGCATCTTTAATTTCACTAGCTACTCTATTTAAATTATCAAAATCAACCTCAGGTTTTCCTGAGTCTTTTTTAGTCAATATACTTCCACCAATTTTTAAAATAATCATAAAATCACTAAATCTAATCAATAAATAATAAAAAAACCATGTTAATCTATAATACTAAACTTAATATACTCTAATATTTATCTAAAAATTAATAATATAAAATTCACTAAATACTTTAATAAAATCAATAATACCCCAATCCTTATTAAAATATCATCTAATTAAAATATTTAATAGTATAATCCTGTGTCTTCACCTAAAAGGACCCCATCTTTAGAAAATTTAACTTTAATAGTATTATCATAACGATTAATTGCATTAGCAACCCTATCTGGATTATATGGACAAAGTGCAATCATACTTCCCCCTCCACCAGAACCAGTTATTTTAGAAGCAAGTGCTCCATTTTTACGTGCAATATAAATCATGCGAGATAATTCTTGAGTATTAACACCTAAAGAATCTAATAATCCTTGATTAAGATTCATTAAAGTAGCTAATTTATCAACATCATTCTTTAAAATAGCTATTCTCCCTTCATTAGCAATTTTACCCATTGTTTCAATTATAGGATTAATAATTTCAGGATAATTTTCTTTTAAAGAACGAACATTCCTAACCATTTTACCAGTATTGCTATATTTTGTAGTAAAGCCAATTACAAAAGGAGCTTCTAAATTATTTTCAAATCTAACAATTTTCTTTTCACGAGAAAGATATACTAATCCACCATAAGTACTAACTAATGTATCTAAAGGACTAGCTATTCCTTGAACATCAAGTTCAACACCATGTGCTGCTTTAGCAAGAGATTCTTTATCAAATTCAATACCATGAAAATCAAATAAAGCAGCTATAGTTGCCACAGTAACAGCTGCAGAAGAACCTAATCCAGAACCAATAGGTACAGTTAATCCAAGCTCAATATCAATAGGACTATGATCATGAAATTTTAATAAAGCATTTAAAATATATCTAATAATTCCAGGTTTACCTCTTATTAATTTATAAGTACTTTCTCTTGTATTTAAAATTGCTTCAAAACCCAAATCATAAGATTTTAAGGTAGTATACTTATTAGAAGATGAGGAAATTTTAACTATAGCTCTTTTATTTACAGCACCAGCAATAGCTGGTTCATCATAAACAACAGAATGTTCTCCAAATAAAATAGTCTTTCCAGGGGCAGTAGCTATAGATTCCATAATATCTCCTCAAATTAATTAAATCACAAAAATATAAAAAAATAATATCTATTAAATCTGATATTACTAAAATTATTATACATATATAATTAAGATTTACTTAATATAAACAATTTATGTTAAATATAAAAAAATAGTTAAAAAAAAGTAGTATATAATATGATTTGCATGGTAAATTTAAAACATAAAATTAGAAAGATAAATTATTATTT
>JAZLLL010000177.1:0-6385 GCA_045598125.1 Methanobrevibacter sp.
GTTATGTTATTTTTTAGTTATTTTTTAGCAAAACTTTAAAAATTTTATTTTTAAATTAAGACTTTTTTAGTTTATTATTTTTACTTCTTTTTAATATTATCTATTTAAATTATCATAACCTTTTTAATATTATTTATTTAAATTATCATAAAATTTATAATATTTGCAATTAAATATTATTATAGTATAATTATAAAATTAATAAAATAAAGTAATACACTTATTATAATTAATGCAGTGATTTTTATGAGTAATGTTAAAGATATGTCCCTTGCTAAAGAAGGAATTAGAAAGATTGAATGGGTTCAAAAACACATGCCTGTTTTAGAACATATTAAAGCTAAATTTGAAGAAGAAAAACCTTTTGAAGGTATTACTATTGGTTCATGTTTGCATTTAGAACCTAAAACTGTTAATTTAGGATTAACTTTACAAGCTGGTGGAGCTGAAGTTGCTATGACTGGTTGTAATCCGTTATCTACTCATGATGATGCAGCTGCAGGGGCTGCTGAGTTAGGATTACATATTTATGGTTGGAGAGAACAAACTGATGAAGAATATTATCAAGCTATTGATGATGTTTTATCACATAAACCTGATATTATTATTGATGATGGTGCAGATATGATTATGTACTTACATGAAAAACGTCCAGAACTTTTAAATAATATTATGGGGGCTTGTGAAGAAACTACTACAGGTGTACATCGTCTTGTGGGTATGAATAATGATAATGCTCTTAAATTCCCAGTAGTTGCTGTAAATGATGCTTATACTAAATATTTATTTGATAATCGTTATGGTACTGGTCAATCTTCCCTTGATGCTATTATGGGAACAACTAATATGTTAATTGCAGGTAAGAATGTTGTTGTATGTGGATATGGCTGGTGTGGTCGTGGAGTAGCTTCTAGAGCAGCAGGTTTAGGCGCAAATGTTATTGTAACTGAAGTAAATCCTATTAGGGCTCTTGAAGCAAGAATGGATGGTCATAGGGTAATGACTATTAGAGAAGCTGTTAAAATAGCAGATCTTGTTGTAACTGTAACTGGTAATATTGATATTATTAAAGGGGACGACTTTAAATACATGAAAGATGGATGTATATTATCTAATTCTGGTCACTTTAATGTAGAAATTAACCGTCCTGATTTAGAAACTCAAGCTATTAGTGTTGAAGAAGTACGTGAAAGTATTGAAATGTTTACTATGGCTGATGGTAGAAAAATTTATTTACTTGCTGATGGTAGACTTGTTAATTTAGCAGCTGCAAGGGGTCAAGGTCATCCTGCAGAAATTATGGATATGAGTTTTGCAGTTCAAGCATTATCTGCTAAATATATTCTTGAAAATGATTTAAAAATAGGTGTAGAAAAAGCTCCAGATATGATTGATGATGCTGTTGCTAGATTAAAACTTAAAGCTATGGGAATTGAAATAGATTCATTATCTAATCGTCAAACTGAATATCTTGGAAATTGGAAAGAAGGGACTTAACTTCTTTCTTTTATAATATATTAGTAATATTTGAATTTTATAATATATTTAGTAGTTAATCTGTTATTAGATTTAATTTTTAAATTTAATATTGATTTTTAGGTTAATTATTAACTTTTTTTATTTATTATTCTTGATAATATGTCTTATTTTCGTTATATTGATAATGGTAATGGTCCAATAAAACTTTTTATTGGTGGGATTCATGGAAATGAAGGTAAAACTATACTTAAACTTTTAAAAAAATTAAAATCTTCTGATTTTTCCAAGGGGCAAATTTATATTTATAATTTTGATAAAACACCGTATATATCAACTTTAAAAGAAGAATTTTATCAATCTAATCAAGGTAAGAAAATTATTAGTTTGATTCAAAAACATAAGCCTGATTTTTATACAGAACTTCATTCTTATCATCTTAAAAATCATGATAATTTATTAGATAAAAAAAGATTAGAGTCTTATGGAGTTCCTCCTTTAATTGATTGTGGAAATCATGTTTTAGTAAGTTCTGTTTCACCTATTATTCGTCAAAAATATTTTACAAGAAATACTATATGTAAAACTTTAGAGATTCCTGCTTTTGGAGAATATGATTTTGATGAGTATATCATAAAAAAATATGGTTTTGATTTAAATTTAACTTTAAATCGTTATTTTGACTTTTTAGATTTGATTTGTTCTTCTAAAGATAGGAAAGATTTTGAAAATAGGATTTTAGTAAAGTATCCTAATCAAGTTGAGCGTGCTATGGAATATGTAAAATATCTTTGGGGTGATGAGTTTCCACCATATTGATTTTAATTATTATTAAATTTAAGTATTTTTAATCTATTAATAAGGTAGAGGTTGTTTTAAAAAAGAATAATTTTTAGAACCAATCTTCTAAGCTTTTCTGGTTTGTATTTAATTTTTTCATTTTTTCTGTTACATTTATAACTCTACTTTGTGAAAATCCATGTTCTTCACACATAAATTCACATAATTTTTCAATATTTAGATTTTTAAATTTAATATTATAATCAGTATTTACATCATGTTTAAGGAAAATATCTCTAAGTTCATCAGGATTAATTGGAAAATCTACATCTAATTTTATAATTGCTTCTTCTAAAGTACCTTCTTTTATAAGTTTCATTCCTCTTTTTGCCCCAATTCCATGAATTCCTTCGTTAAAATCAGTTCCAACCATTAATGCTAAATCAATTAATTGTTCTCTTGTGAGATTAACATCATTTAAAGCTTTATTAAGTTCAATATATTCTAAATGTGAAAAACCTCCACTTAATGTAAGGTTTCTGATAATTCTAGGTGCACCAAAAAGAAGACAATCATAATCTTGGGATGCTACAGCCCATGCATCCCCTTGAGAGACTATATATGATGCTTGAGCTTCACCTTCTCCTTTAGCTTGAACATAAGGAATTCCCATTAAATCAAGGAGTTTTTTAGAGGATTCAATTATATATGGTGTTATTCTTGATGTTCTTATTGCATATTTTCTTGCAGTTTCTTCATCACCTACAGAAATAGCTTCTCTCCTTTGTTTTTCTGCTTCCTCTTTAATAGATCTTCTTTGTTGAATAGTTTTAGTTTTATAAGGTGAAGATTCTCCATCAAATACATAAATAGGTTTTATTCCTTTTTCTACAATTGAAGAGGTTCTATATAAAATTCCACTTAAATGTGATGTTATATTTCCATTATAATCCATTAAAGGAGTTCCATCTCTTTGACGTATGCCTGATAAAAATTGGTAAAGTGTGTTATATGCATCAATAGCTACAGTTCTGCCTTCTAAATCATCTAAATATATTTCTTCTGGAGAAACTATATCTTTAAATTTCACTCCCATTTTTTCACCTATTTATGTTTTTTATATTTTAATATACTTAATCTTAGTTTGTATTCTTAATTTTAGTTTATAAAATTTCATGATTTAATCAAATAATTATATTATTTTGAATTTAAATCAGATTGTTATTTTGAGTTTAAATTATCTGGATTTTCAATAAATCCTGAAATCGCAGATGCTGCTACTACTGAAGGATTAGCTAAATATACTGAAGAGTTTGCATCTCCCATTCTTCCTTTAAAATTACGATTAGTAGAAGATATGCTTGTTTCTCCTTCAGTTAATACGCCCATATGTCCTCCAAGACATGGTCCACATCCAGGGTTACAGACTATTGCTCCAGAATCTAAGAATGTTTTAATATATCCTCTTTTCATAGCTATTTCATAAATTTCTTTAGATGCGGGGATGATGATTAATCTAACATCATCATGTATTTTTTTACCTTCAAGAACTTCTGCAGCAGATTTTAAATCAGATAATCTACCATTTGTACAAGATCCAATAAAACCTTGATCGATATGAGTTCCAGCTACTTTAGATAATGGTTTAACATTGTCTACATCATTTGGACAAGCTATTTGAGCTTCAAGGTCATCTACATTAAATAAGAATTCTTTCTCATAAGTAGCATCTTTATCTGATTTTAGTATATTCAATTGATTTTTAGTTTTTCCAGTTCTACTACAGACATATTCGATTGTAGATTGATTTGGCTCCATAATACCATTTTTAGCACCCATTTCAATTGCCATATTGGTCATAGTCATTCTACTTTCAAGATTCAAAGAATCTATAGTTTCACCACAAAATTCTGCAGTTTTATATGTGGCTCCAGCTATGCCTATTTCTCCAATAATTTTTAAAATAATATCTTTAGATACAATTCCTTCTGGAAGTTTACCTTCAACTTCTATTTTTAAAGCTTCTGGAACCATAAACCAGGTTTTACCTGTTGCATAAACCATAGCTAAATCTGTAGCACCCATTCCTGTTGAAAAAGCACCAAATGCACCATAAGTACAAGTATGTGAATCTGCACCAACAATAACTTTTCCAGGTTCAATTAAACCTTTTTCAGGTAATACTTGGTGGCATATTCCTTCACCATGAGTATAATGATGTTTGATATTTTGAGTTTTAATAAAATTTCTAGCTACTTTCTGAAACTCTGCACTTCCTATAGTGTTTGCAGGGATAACGTGATCAAAAACAATAGCTATTTTATTATTATCCCATACTTTATCACTTATTTTTTCAAAGGTTTTAATGGCTGGAGGTGATGTTCCATCGTGAGACATAGCAAGATCTACATTAATTTCTATAATTTCTCCAGGATTCACTTCTTTTCCATATTTTTCTGATAATATTTTCTCAGTAATATTCACTATTAATCTCCTTGATATTTTATGAACTGTTTTTCGATTGAAATAGTAATTGTGATTTTATTATATTTATATTTATAAATTACTTTTAATTTTATAATTTTATTTTATTATTTATTAATTTGTTAAATTTGATTATAAATCTTTTTGTGATTATATTAATTGGGATTAATATTAAAAAAAGTAGTTACTAAATAGTTTTAAATAAATTATTTAAAAAATCTATAAAATTAGAGGATAAGATAATTAATAAAAAATAAGGATAATGTATATATTTTAGATAAAATATTAAATAATATTTATTTAATATTTTTTTTTTTTTTTAATTGGTTAAAATATATATTTAAGGATGAAAAATAAATTAGTGTTTAGAACTCAAAAGGTCCTTCAACACTTTTTACAATTTCTTTAAATACATCATCATTAATGTATTTTCCTTCTTCTCTACTTTGTTTAACTTTTTCAACAATTTTACAAAGTTGATCTTTATCTACTTTATAACCACATTCATCAAGTTTTGCTTTAACTGCTCTACATCCAGAATGTTTTCCTAATACTAATTGTCTTTTTTGTCCAACAAGTTCTGGTAAATATGGTTCATAAGTAAGAGGTTCTTCAATAACTGCATCTACATGAATTCCAGATTCATGTCTAAATACATTTTTACCTACTACGGGTTTATTGTACGGAATTTGAAGTTTGGTTCTTTCTGCAACTAAGTTGGAAAGTTCTTGAATATGTTTAGTTTTAAATCCTAAGTCATGACCATATAATATTTTTAAAGACATAATAAGTTCTTCAAGTGAAGCATTTCCTGCTCTTTCACCTATTCCATTAACAGTAGTTGAAACAGCGGTTCCTCCTGCAAGTAATCCATAAATAGAATTAATAACTGCAAGACCAAAATCGTTGTGACAATGCATAGCAATATCAATATCAGTAACTTTTCTAATTTCTTTAATTAAAAAAGTAATTCCTTGTGGAGTAATAGCTCCAGTAGTATCTGCTATATGTACTCTATCTGCACCATAACTTTCTGCTTTGGTGTAAATTCTTTTTAAAAAATCTAAATCAGTTCTTGTTGCATCTTCAGCAGAAAATGCTACAAATAAACCATGATCTTTAGCATATTCTATAGATTTCATACATATATTCAGTGCTTCTTGTCTTCCTATATGCATTTTATGCTCAAGATGAATATCAGATGTTCCCATAAAAGTGATAACTCCATCTACATCACAATCAAGAGCTTTATCAATGTCTTCTTTTTTAGTTCTAGCTAAACAAATAATATTTGCATTTAAACCTTCTGAAGCTATTGATTGTACTGTTTTTGCTTCTGTTTTTGAAACAATTGGAAAACCTGCTTCAATTTGATGAATTTTAAGTGCATCAAGTTTTTTAGCTATTTCTAATTTATCTTTTGGTGTTAAACATACTCCTGGAGTTTGTTCTCCATCTCTAAGAGTAGTATCATAAATAGTAATATCTTTTGGGAATTTCAATTCTGCTTCTTTATTAAAAGGACTTATATAATATTGCATTTACTCACTTCAGTTTTTTAATAAATAATTTTAGTTTAAATATTTTATATTTTATATTACTATAATATAAATACTTTGTTAATTTTGAATTTTATCATGAAATA
>JAZLLL010000178.1:0-7038 GCA_045598125.1 Methanobrevibacter sp.
TTTTAATTTTATAAAATATTATTTATACAGTGAATTATTAGTTTATTAAATGTTATTTATTTTGATGAGCTAATTTAATTCAATAATATAAGTTAAGTATTCTAATTAATAATTATAAATAATGGAGATATTTTATGAAAATTAAAGAATTATTAGGTATGGTTGCTGTTGATGCTAATGCAAATGATATTGGTAAAATTATTGATGTAGATTTTAATCCAAGTACTGCTAAAATTACTAATCTTACAATTTCTTTAAAAAAATCTTTTTTATCTAATGAAAAATTTGAAGTAGATTTTGATGATGTTAAAAGTATTGGGGATTATGTTTTATTAAATACTATAGTTAATAATTTAAATGATTCTATAGAAAATGCAGATAGTTCTGAAATTGTAATTGAAACTTTAGATGCTGAGGTTGTTGATGAAAGTAAAGAATAATTTTCATTGTATTTATAATTTATATTAATTTAGTATTAGGGTGAGAATAATGGTTGTAGATGTTAGAGGACATGATATTGAAATTGGTTCATTTATCAGATACTCTGGTACTGGAACTATAAGTAAAGTTGTTGAATTTAAAGAAGAAGATAATAAAAATTGGGTTAAACTAGAAGAACCTGAATTATGGTATTCTTCTGATTCTTTAGAAGTTGTTTCTGAGGAAGATTTAATAGAGATTGAAAATAATCTTGATTCTGAAGATGCAGTTAAAAGATTAAAAGATGCTCAGTTAGATTTATCTGATTCTATTAATGATATTCAAGGATGTGAAGGTGGAGGATAATTATTTATTCTCTACTTTCTTTTTTTTTAATATTTTTTTATTTTTTTTATGAATTGTATTGCTTTTTAATTAATGTACTATAGTTTATTTTCTGAAAACTCTTTAATACTTTTAGCTAATTTAGGGCCAATTCCATCAATTTTTTGATATTGTTCTTCAGAATAAGGTCTTAAATCTTCTCCAAAAGCATCAAATAATGCTCTTGCACGTTTTCTCCCTAAACGTTTTATACCTATTACAAAAGGTATGATTTCTTCTTTTACACCATAATAAAGTCTTGCAGATAAAAAATCCAAATCTTTTGAAAAATTATATTTTCCAAAAATTTCCATAGTATTTTTTGTAAATTTAACAAGTAATGATGCTTCATAAGCTGTTCTTCTTGTTGATGATGAATAAACATTATAAGCATTTTCAATTTCGTATTCATTTCTCTCATTAATCCATTCGATTAAAGAAACGGTTGTAGCTTCAGAATTTCCAATATCTATAGCAAAAATTCCAGAGTTTGCAAGTTTTTCACGAACTGGATCCTTAGATTTCCTACCTTTAAATGAAATTAATGGTAAATCTGGAGTTTGAGCAAGTTGATAAAGAATCTCATTAACATCAATATATTCGGCTTGACTTGCATATTCTTTGATTTTAACTGCAGTTTCAACAGCATAATTTGATTTAGCTATTAAATTACCAAAAGGGGTTGTTTTTAATCCTTCAGGAGTTGCTTGAAGAATTCCATTTTGGAGTAAAAAACTTATTGCTGATTCAATTTCAAATTTTAAGCTATCTTCTGCAAAAAAACTCATTGATGGATTACTTGTCATTTGATAACCATAAAATGTCTTTTTAAAGAAATTTTGTAAGTCTTCTGGAGTCCTTGCAAGAGTAGATGCTACTTGTGCAATAATTTGTTTAAAAACTGCATCTTTATTTTCAATTAATTTAGAATTAGTAGGTTCTACACTACCATTAATATATCTTTCTTCTAAATCGATTGCTTCTTCCATAGATTTAGCAATTAAATAAGAATATCCTTTATTATCATATTGTGGCCTTCCTGCTCTTCCAGACATCTGTTCATAGTCAAAAACAGGTATTGGTTGAGGTCCTTGAGATGTCCATCTAGTATAATCTCTTATTACAACATATTTTGAAGGTAAGTTAACTCCATACATTAAACTTGGTGTTGCTGCAATCATTAAAATATTCCCATTCCTAAATTCATCTTCTATAATTTCTTTTTGTTCACTAAATAGTCCTGCATGATGGAAAACAGCACCATTTTCAGCTGCTTCGGCTAATCTTACACAAGTTGATGTTGGTCTTGAACCTTTTTTTTCAGGAACTTCAAGTAATTTTTTAGCTACTTCTTTAAAGTTTTTCTTTTGATTTTCTTTTATTTTATTTTTAAGTTTTCCAGATACATAAGTAGCTAAAGCTTCTGTAAATCTTCTTGTTGAAACAAAACTTAATGCTTGTGATTTATCTTCAATAGCTTTTTCAAGAACTTTAACTATAACATCATTTTTATTTTTAGTATTAAACATTTCAGTATCTAAAACTTCTTTATTTAATGGGACTGGTCTGTAAGTATGTTCTATGATAGTTGCATCTAACCATTCTTCAATTTCATTCATGTTTTCAAGAGTTGCAGATAGTCCAATAATTCTAAGGGAGGGATTAATCATTTTAGCTCTAGTAATTGCGCATTCAATTGTAGGGCCTCTTGAATATTCTCCAATCATGTGAAATTCATCTATTATGATTGTGTCAATTTCACGTAAAACATCCCATGAAAAACGTGTAATTGCATCAAATGATTCAAAAACCATTACGGATAAATCTGATGAAGAAGGGTGTTTACCTACTTTTATATTATATTCTTCAAATTTTTTAAATTCTTTTACTTTTTCATTTTGGATAGATAATAATGGTGCAGCATAAACTGCTTTTCCACCATCTAAAATAGTTCTAAGTGCAGCCATAATTCCAAGAACAGTTTTACCACTTGCAGTTGGAATTGCAATTATAGTGTTATTTTTATTTTCAAGATATTTTGATTTGATAACTTCTTTTTGAGCAGGGTTAAAATCTTTAATATAAGGATAACACTCATTTATAATTTTTTTTATATCATTTGGGATATTTTCCATAATAATCATTTTTTAATTTTTAATAATTTAGATAAATTGTTTATGTTTAGTTTTTTATACTAACTATTTTTTTAGTTAATTTTTAATAATTATTTAATTTATAATACTTATTTCCTTAGTTAATCTATAATATTGTTCTTTTTAGTTATTTTATTCTATTTAATATTTTTTATATAAAATTTCTTAAAGAGCATTTGAAAAATATTACATCTATTGTTTAAGGTATTATTATTTATTAGTAAATTAAATCACATTAATAAGAGTCTTATTAGTGCTGATTTTTATTAAATAATTAGTAATTAAAATTTAATTTTTATAAAATTGCATTTTATTTAAGTTCATCATAAGGTAACTGAACTTTAGAAAAATCTTTTGCACGGTTTCTTGCATTTGATTTAAATTTTTCTCTTAATTGATTATCTGTTAAAATTTTATCAATAGATTCTGCTAAATTCATTTCATCATTAGGGTTAATCAATAAACCAACATCTGGTGTGATAATTTCTTTAATTCCCCCTATGTTACTTCCAATAACTGGTTTTCCACAAGCTAATGCTTCAATTAACACAAGACCAAAACTTTCAGTAAATGAGGGTAAAATAAGTAAATCTGAGGTAGGAATTATTTTATGTATATCTTTTCTTGCACCTATAAAGTAAACATCTGTTAGTTGGTTGTTTTTTTCATATTTATCTACTTTTTCTTTTAATTCTTTAGCAAGAGGCCCATCACCAATTATTATTAAATTACATTTGGTTTTGAGAAATTTTTTAGCTTCAATAATAAGCTCTATATTTTTTCTTTTTATAAGATTTCCAACAAATAAAATAGTAGCTTGATTTGGATTTATATTGAATTTAGTGAAAAATTCATCTTTAAATGATGAATCAGTAGTTATTTCTTTAAACTTATTTAAGTCTACGGAATTCCAATGTAGTCTTGTTTTCTCATTTATTCCTTTAACTTTTGTAGATATTATTTCATCTTTCAATGAATTACTTACAGCTAGTACCACATCTGCATTTTTTAATATCTTTTTAATTATAGGTTGGATATATTTGTGTTTAGAATACATCTCAAACATGTCTGATCCATGTGCAGTTATATATGTTGGAATATTATTTTTTTTACCTACGCTTACACTAGCAAATCCTGCAGGAAATAGATAATGGCCATGAATTATATCAATATTATCTTCTTTAACAAGTTTTTTTAATATTTTCTTAGCATTTTTTGCAAAGAAGATTCCTCTAAGTCCTGGAATATTAACTCCTTTTGTCCCAATTACATGAATTCCATCTATATTTGTAATTTCTCCATTTTTTAAGTCTTTATGGGGATAAGTTATTACATAAACTTCATGACCTTCTTTAACTAATTCTTTAGCTAAAGTATTTATATGTACTCCAACACCTCCAATATGTGGAGGATATTGTCCAACCATAGCTATTTTCATTTAATTTCTCCTATTAAGGTTCTATTAATCTTATTTTTTTGTTAATTTTATGAATTATTTATTAAATTGTAAAAATAGATAATTAAAAATAGTAAATAAAATTTATAAAAAAAGATTTTTAGTTTTTATTATATTTTAAATATTCTTTTATTTTATTTTTAAAACATAATAAAAACTTAGATTTATTCTAATTTATTAAGTAATTCTGGAAGAGTAGGTGCTCCAACAAAGTCAATAATTCCATCAATAGCTATTGCTGGAACATACATAACACCATAAGATATTGCTTTTTCTCTTCCTTCATTAGTCATAGTGTCGTAATAAGTTACATCAATTTTATTTTCTAATTTTTCTTTTGCAAGTTCCACTACTTCTTTAGCTGCAGGACAATGAGGGCAACTTGGAGAAGTAAATACTTCAACTTTTTTAACCATTTTATTTCTCTCCCATATATTTTAAAATTTATTGGTTTAATATTTAATTTAGTTTAATTTTTAGTTTAATATTTGTTTAGTTTTATGAGTTCATTTTTTTATTAAGAAATGTTGTTAATTGAGATTTTTTATCTTCAGGATATTTTATTACAGTATAATTGTTTATTTTTGCTTTTGAAGCAGCTATTTCAATTGCTTTTTGCTTATCTCCTAGTTTATCGATTAATTTGACAGTTAATGCTTCATTTCCATTATAAACTTTGGAATTTGATATTTTGGAAACATAATTTGCTTTTAATTTTCTATTTTGACTAATTAATTTGATAAGATAACTATAATCCTGATTCATCATTTCTTGAGAGTTAGCTAATTTTGAAGACTTAAAACTGTTTTTATTAACACTTTTACTTACTTTATAAGTTGTATTTAATAATAATGGATTGTAATAACCATCAATACCTATTTTTGAGTATTTTGTACTGTTTAAAAAACTAAGTCCTATTCCTCCAATTGCAGAAGAAGGTGTAGCTATAATTATATCCGCACTACTAGCTATTAAATAAGCTTCAGAAATTCCACGGTCACTAATCCAAGCAACTGTAGGTTTTTTAGAAGATTTAATATTTTTGCTAATTTCTTCACTTGCTACTAAACTTCCACCTTTACTATTAATTTCAAAAACAATAGCTTTGATATTTGGATTATTAATAGCAGAGTTTATTCCAGATTCAATTGAATCTACAGATATATTTTTAGAATTTGAATCATAACTGATTGGGCCACTAATTTCAATAATGGCAATTTCATCATTTTCAACAAATAATTCACTTAATGGAAGAATGAATGCTATGAGTAAAGATATTGCTATAATAATAACACAAGCTAAAATAACTATTTTTCCTTTATTTTTATCACTCATAAGATTATCTCCTTTAAGTTATGAATTTAGTAAATATAAAGTTTATTTATTATTAAAATTAATATTTCTGTCAAATTTATAGTTTATTTTAAAAATTAAATAAACTTTTATATTGTAATAGTGTATATATTTTATATTAAATATAGTTATATGTTATTTCCTATCTAATCTTTGATATTATTAGATTATAATATATGTTATATAGAATATTCTTTAAATAACTAATTAGGTGTTTAAATGGTAAAAATTGTAAAGTCTTTAGGTTCTGCTACTATTATTAATGCAATAGCTACTGGATTTGGTTCTGCATTTGGAATTGATTTGGCTATTATTTCTGAAGCTAAATTTGGTAATTGTGGAATTAATTGTTCTTCAGATTTGGGGGTGGATCCAACTTTAATGAATTTATGTGTTAGAAAAGTTCTTAATTATTATGGTATTGCTAAAGATGTTTCTTTTAATGATTTATTAGATGAATTTGACATTGGAACTGGTGAGGGTATTGAAGTTAGAACTAAAACAAATCTTCCTTTAGGTTCTGGATTATCAAGTAGTAGTGCATTATCTAATGGAGTAGTTACAGCCACTTCTGCTTTAATTTCTGATGCTTTTTGTTTACAACCTATCACGGATTTAGAATTAATTAATTTAGCTATTGATGCATCCTTAGAAGCACAAGTTACTATTACTGGTGCATTTGATGATGCTTCTGCATCTTATTTTGGTGGTATAACTGTCACTAATAATATGGAGAGAAAAATATTAATTCAAGAACACATGCCTGAAACAGATGTTTTAGTATTTATGCCTAATGAGTCTTCTTTAAGTGGTTATTCTGATGTTAATAGGATGAAATTACTTGCTCCTCTTGTAAAAATTGCATTTGAACAGGCAATTCAAAAGGATTTTTACAATGCTCTCACATTAAATGGTTTATTATATGCAAATGCTCTTAATTTTGATAATAATATAGCTATTGAAGCTTTAAATGCTGGAGCAAAATCAGCTGGTTTATCTGGAACTGGTTCTTCTTTTGTAGCTATTGTTGATGATGATTCAATTGATGATGTTAAAGATGCATGGATGCAATTTGAAGGAAATATAATTGAAACAAAGGTAAATAATGATGGAACTAAATTTATTTAGTTTACTTTTTATTAATTTTTATTAATTTTTATTTAATTTTTATTTAATTTTTATCTAATTTTTATTTAATTTTATGTTAATATTTTAATAGTTTTTTTTTAAAGATAGTTTAATAGTTTTTTTGTTTTTTTAGTTTAATTATTA
>JAZLLL010000179.1:0-4522 GCA_045598125.1 Methanobrevibacter sp.
TAGCTATTTTTATATTATTGGATTAATGGATATTTTTAATATTATTATAGTTTATTTTTATTTAACTCTAAGTTATTTTTTAATATTAAAAAGGTAAGAAGTTATATTTTAAAAGTAGGAAATAGAAAAGATAAAAAGTTAAATTTAAATTATAAATTTAAATATTTTTTCTGTTCATAACCGAATACTTGAACACGGTATTCGTCCCATTCTTTGTATTTTGAATCTAAAAATGCATTGAATATATGTTCTCCAAGAGCTTCTTTCATAACTTCATTTTTCTCAAGAGTATGGTAAGCTTCCCAAAGACTAGAAGGTAATAATTCAATGCCTTGTTCTTCTCTTTCTTCTTCAGTTAAATTATAAATATTAACTTCATTAGGTTCTCCAGGGTCTATTTTATTTTTAATACCATCCATTCCAGCTTCTAACATTACTGCAAATGCGAGGTAGGGGTTACAAGTTGGGTCAGGACTTCTATATTCAATACGAGTAGCTTTTCCTCTTGCAGAAGGAACTCTAATTAATGCAGTTCTATTTCGAAGACCATAAGTAATATATACTGGTGCTTCATAACCTGGAATCAATCTTTTATAAGAATTCACAATAGGGTTGGTAATTGCGGTAATTGCTGCAGAATGTTTTAATAATCCTCCAATGAACCATAAAGCCTCTTGAGATAACCCTGTTTCACTATCTTTTTCAGCGAAAATATTTTCTCCATCTTTAAATAAACTTTGGTGACAATGCATTCCACTACCCGGTTCACCAAAGAATGGTTTTGGCATGAAAGTTACTCTATAATCTAATCCATCAAAATCTGCCATATTTGCTACAATTGCTTTAATAGCTTGTTTAAATGTAATTACTGCATCTGCAGTTTTTAATGCATCATCAAATTTAAATGCAATTTCGTTCTGACCTGGTCCTACTTCATGATGGCTTGCTTCAACTTCAAATCCTAATTCTTGTAAGTTTATAGTTAATTCTCTTCTAAAATCAGTTCCTTTGTCTATAGGTTCTACATCAAAATAACCTGCAGTATCATGAGGAATTGGATATCCATCATCATCAGTATCTACAATGAAAAATTCTGGTTCTGGACCAATATTGTAGGTGTATCCCATCTCTTTAATTTTATTCAAACATCTTTTAAGTCGTCCTCTTGGATCACCTTCAAAGGGTTTTCCATCAGGAGTGTAAATATCACAGATTAATCTACAAGATGCAGATTCTTCTGGTCTCCAAGATAATGCAGAATAAGTGCTTATATCTGGTTTTAATACAAGATCACTTGCATTAACTCCTACGAATCCTGCAATTGAAGATCCATCAAATAAAACTCCATTTTTAATAACATCTTCCATATCTTCTAACTTACATGGGATTGATACATTTTTAGGAATTCCATGTAAATCTACAAATTGGAGTCTAATAAATTTGATATTGTCTGCTTTCATTCTTTCGATTAAATTAGCAATTTTTTCATCCATTTTCTATTCTCCATTAATAATATACAATTTAAAATGTAAAATTAATTGCAAACTAAAAAAGTTATTAAGACATAATGTATTTTAATAATATTTTCTTAGTAGTATATATTGATATTTAGATATCATTATATAATATTATTTTTATTCTTTTTAAGTTTTTTGATACAATGTATAATTTTATTTATCCTCATATATAATTTATCTTAATAAAATAAAATAAATTTTAAACATTATTCAATTCTTCTTTTTAATTCTATAGATATTGTTAAATTTATCTGGTTTTTATTTATTTTTTGTAGTATTTTTTAAGTTATACTATAATTTTTTTTTAAAACTTTTGATTCTTTAATTTAATTAAATAAAAATGAAGATTACTTCTTTTTTCATTGTCTTTATTTTTTTAAGAATTTTTACTTTATTATAATTCTAAAACTTCAAAAGATGCTAAGTTTAGTAAATCAAATTTAAGAATTTTTGGAGCATAAATAACCTTCCCTATTCCAGTTATTAGTTTATATGCTTCAAATGCTTGAAGAAAACCGATTATATTTGGTGTTGGTCCGATTACAGGAGGTATATTTGAGCTAATGTTTTCTATCTCTTTTTTTGTCTTTTCATCTAATTCTTTCTCAAAAGAAGGAAGAGAAAATAATTCTTCATAGGATTTTGTATCCTTATTAAAAACACTCATTTGTCCCATAGTTCCATGAATTGCACCATGTATGAAAGGAATATTCTCTTCTTTAGCATATCTACTTAGAAGTATTCTTGTATAAATATTATCAAGAGCATCTATGATTATATCACAATCTTTAATAACATTTGATATGTTGGTTTCATCTAATTTATCATTAAATGCAGTAACTTTTGTGTATGGGTTGATTTTTCTAATTCTTTCTTTTGAAACTTCTGATTTTGATAATCCTATTGTATCAAAAGAACTCATTAACTGTCTATTTAAATTAGATAAATCAAACACATCTTCATCTATAATTCTTAATTTTCCTACTCCCATACGTGCAAGCATTTCGATAGCTCCACCACCAATACCTCCACATCCAACAATTGCTATTTTAGCATCTTTAAATCGTGTTTGTTGGCTTTTAGTAACAATGCTCATCTGTCTAGTAGCTATTTCCCAGTATCCAAATCCTTTATATCTATTAGGCATAGTATCTCCTATAAGTTTTACCATATTAATAAGAACTATTTTTAGTTAGTTATATTGAATTATTTATAAATTATTTTAGTTAATTATTGTGAATAGGTTTTTATAAAATATTTGTTATTATTCGTTATAATATATTATTTTTAAAGTAGTTATCTTTATTTTCAAAGAAACTTTCACATTCTTCCATATTTTTTGATATATCAATCATTTGAGGGCAAAATGAATTACATTCTTTACAATGAATACATTTATCACTAGTTTTTTCTATTTTAAAATAGCTATCTAAAGAAGCTATCGGGTTATTTAACATTTTAGCAATATTATACTCTCTAAAACATGCGGGGATATTTACTCCTTCTGGGCAAGGTAGGCAATGTTTACATCCTGTACAGTCATTAGCTTTATTTTGTTTATATTCCCAACTCATTTCTCTTATAATATCTTGATCATTTTGGGATATTTCAAATTCTCTTCTTGAAGCTATTTCAATAGATTTTTTTAATTCATCAAAATTACTTAAATTGTAAAGAACACTATTTATCTCTTTTTTATTCCATAGATATTCAAAAGCCCATTCAATTGCACTTCTTTTCATATCTGCAAATTCCCATAATTCTTTTATTTCTAGAGGTATATTTTGAATTAATGTTCTAGATCTTAGAGGGTCTCGAGTTACAGTTCCAATTCCTAATTTATTAAGGTATTCTATTCCTTCAAAACCTGATTGGTATCTTTCATCAACATAACTGAGGTTAGATAATCCTACACTCCATTTATCGTAATCATCAGTAATATCTACAATCATATCCATTTCAGTATTAGTTGTAAATCCTAAATATTTTACTTTATCCTCTTCTTTAAGTTTATCTAAAAATTCACATATGTCTAATGATTTGTACATATTCCAATAGTTCATATCTAATGATTCAAGGTAATATATGTCAATATAATCTGTTTTTAGATTTTTTAATTGTTCGTTGAATATTTTTTCCATGTCTTCTTTATTATTTATTAAGTGACTAGGTAGTTTTCCAGATAGAATTATGTTATCTCTATAATTATTTTCTTTTAGTAAGTTTCCAATATGTTCTTCACATTTTCCTTTTTCTTTTAAGTTTGGAAGATAAGAATAACTAGTATCAATATGATTTATACCATTTTCAATTCCATAAATAAGTAGTTCATTAAAATAATCAAGGTTATTTTTAAAATTAATAAGGTTCCAAGTTTCAAATCCTAAAATTGAAACTTTTTCTCCAGTTTTTCCAAGAGTTTGATATTTCATTGTTCCACGATTCTTTTTAACTTAATTTATTTTAATTTTAATTAATTTTCAATCTTTAATATTCACTTTAAAATATAATTTTTTTAGAATATAAATTTTTTTTATAAAGCTATTTTTACTTAATTTTCTTGTTTAAATAAAGAGAATATATTAAATTGGGATTTAATTATTAATAAAATTAGAATTATTATATAAATGGTTGTAAAATTAGTTTTATTTTTTTTTAATTTATAAAATAATTTAAATATTTCTTAAAAATAAGTTTTTCGCATGATTATTTTTAGATATTATAATTTTAGTTTTAATATATTATAATTTTAGCTATTAAAATAAGATTTAAATTCCTGGGAAAAGAATAATGCCGGGAGAGGGATTCGAACCCTCGGCCTCACGGTATCCCAGGAATAAGTCAGAGCACGTTCTGCTTTAAAACCCTATGAGCCGTGCGCTCTAACCAGCTGAGCCACCCCGGCATCAGACAGTAATAAAATGTATGTTTTTTATATTTTATATACTTTTTGTTTTTAGTTATTTTTTGTTTTTAGGTTATGTTATTTTTTAGTTATTTTTTAG
>JAZLLL010000180.1:0-2407 GCA_045598125.1 Methanobrevibacter sp.
AAAAAGCTTTATAAATAAATAATCTTAAAATAAAATATAAATTAATAAAATCCTATAAACAACTTCTTTTAAAAAAATATTTAAAAAAAAAGTGAATAATAAGAAACCACAAGGTGATAATTATTAAAAATAAAGACACACATGGAATAGGACAAATTGTTAATTTAGAATCAATATCTAATGGAACTAGTTCAATTCACAAATTGGATGGACGTATAAAACTTATTATGATTCTAACAATAATCATATTTTGTGTATTCTCTGAACAACTTATTATTCCTTTTATTCTTGAAACTTATTTAATAATACTTATTATTATTTCAGAAATCCCACTAAAAAATAGTTTTAAAAGAGTATGTCTTCTTTTACCATTTGGAGGATTTATAATTTTGTTCCAACCATTTATACATCCTGGAAATATTATTTGGGCAAGTGGAATATCTTGGATTAATATTACTAATACTGGGTTAAATTGGGCAATAATTCTATTTGCAAGACTAATTGTTTGTTTAACTGGAATTGTTTTATTATCTTCAACAAGCCCAATGCAAGAAATTGTTCAGTCCTTTAGAAAATTAGGATTTCCAAAAGATTTTGCAATGATTTTAAGTATTATGGTAAGATTTCTTTTTATATTCGTTGATGAATTAGAAACAATCCGTAAAGCTCAAAAATCAAGAAATTTTAATATTTATAATAAAGAAATACCTTATAAATGGAGATTAAAACAATCAGGATATACTGTAGCTATGATGTTCTTAAAAGCTTATGAAAAAGGAGAAAAAGTATATTTAAGTATGACCAGTAGATGTTATTCTGATAATTCCGACATGTATAATGCAAAAAGAAAATTAGACTTTTTAGATTATGTATACATATCCATCACAATCATTTTAATCATAACCCTTGAAATAATCATATTAACATTACATGCGAAATTAGGTTATTTCGGATTGAGTCTAACATTATGATGAATAATAATTACATAAAATATTTCTTAATCAATATAATAAACAGAATTTAAAAATAAATAACAAGGAAATAAAAAAAGATAACTACTAAATTAAGTTAGTTATCTATCTTTTGATTGTGATTATATTCTAAACCTACAGGACATGTATGAACAGTAACCCTTTGAACTTCATCAATTTCATCCATTATTTTATCTTGAACTATATGTGCAATTATATGAGATTCATTAAGTGTTAAATCACCTGGAAGTTCTATATGTAAAGTTATTGTAAAATAAGATCCAAAATTATTAACTATAATATCATGAGTTCCTTTAACATCATTAACAGAATTTGAAACATCTTCTATTTTTTTAAGTAACTCCTTTGAAGGAACAACTCCCATAATATCATCAACATTTTCTTTAGCTATAGAAAATGCAGTTTTTAATATAAGTAACCCAATAATTAAACCAATTAATGGATCTAACCAATAAAAGCCAAATCTTGAAACTAAAACTCCAATTAAAATAGCTAAAGATGAAAAAACATCAACTCTTTGATGTTTACCATCAGCAACTATTGAAGAACTTTTAATTTCTTTACCTATTTTTATAATATAATTACTCATTAAAATATTTATTAAAATACCAATAATAGCCATAAAAATAGCCAAATAAGAAGGAGAACTAATAGTACTTGTAAAAAATATTTTATTTAAAGCACCAGTTATAATCTCAAAAGCCATTAATATTAAAACTGCAACAATAATAATACCCGCAATAGATTCTACTCTACCATGACCTAAAGGATGATTTTCATCAGCAGGTTTGCTTCCAATTTTAAAACCAAAATAAGCAATAATCGAAGTAGCCACATCAGATAAAGTGTGTAATCCTTCAGATAATAAAGCATAACTTCCTGAAACTAAACCAATTACAATATTAAATATAGTTAAAAAAATATTACCTATAATTGCAATATAAACTGCCTTTTTTCCAATTTTTGTTCTATCCTCTTTCATAATACCATATATGATTTATTTTATTTTAAATAGATAAATTTATCCAATTTTCAGCCCAACAACAATAACTCACAAAAACTAAAAAAAAGATAAATGAAAAAACTACTAAAAATAAGAATAAAATTATGAAAAAGTTAATAAAATAATATTTTTTATAAAAAATCTTAAAAAAAGTAATACTTTTTTAAATAAAAGTAGGAAGTTTTATATATTATAAAATTAAAACCAATAATTGTATGTGAAGTAAAAAATTAATAATAGAAATGCCTTAAAATAATCGCTCAATTAAAAGGACTACACTTCAACATGCTTGAAAAATTAAGAAAGTGAATCATCACTAAATCTTAATTTTTCCCCTCTTAATTTTCCATTATTAAATTTTATAATAATCCAAATAATAAATTAAAAATTATTAAATAAAAAACTTATTACT
>JAZLLL010000181.1:0-6231 GCA_045598125.1 Methanobrevibacter sp.
AAAAATAAAAAATAGCTAAAAACTAGTAAAAGATTAAAAATTTAACAAATACTTAATTAAAAATAATTAAAATAACTAGAAATTTCATCAAATATACATTTTGCTACTTCTTTTTTAGAATTTAATGAAATCTTTTTAACATCATCACTAACAAGTAAAACTTCATTATTATCTGATCCAAATTCGCAACCTTTTTTATAAACATCATTAGCAACAACCAAATTAGTTCCAGCATTTTCAATTTGATCTTTTGCACATTGAATCATCTTATCTTCAGAAATATTATATTCTGCTTTAAATCCCACTAAAAACATGTCTGGATTAATTTCTTTAATTTTTTTAATAATTTTAGAAATTGGTTTAAATTCAAGAGATAAATTTAGAGAAGATGAAATTTTTGAATTTATTTGTTTTATAGGTTCAAAATCAGAAACTGCAGCAGTAGCAATGAAAATATCACAATCTTTAACTAATTCTCCAGCTACCTTATTCATTAAAGAGCTAGATTCCGTAGAAATTATATTAAATAAACTAGATAAATTAACTTCATGTCTTGCAGCAAGAATAGTTAAATTTGCTCCACGAATATATGCTTCTTTAGAAAGTTCAAGACCCATCTTACCAGAAGATTTGTTTGATATTCCTCTTATAGGGTCAATTGCTTCATATGTTCCACCTAAACTAATTAAAATATTTTTACCTGCAATATTTCTCACAGTTTCATTTAATAATTTAGAATTTTTATTAAACCTATCTAAATTAATTATACGGATTGATTCCAATACAATATCTTCAATATATGGAAATTTCGCTTTACCCTCTTCAATACGAGGTTTAATAAAATTAATACCTTCCTTTTTAAGTTTAGAAATATTTTCACTTATTGAATCATACATAGAATCATGCATTGAAGGAACAAAAAGGATAGGTGTATTATGACCATAAGCAGTTATTAACAAAGTATTTACAGGATTATCAGCTATTTTATAAGCAAATTTACTTATAGAATTAGCTGTTGCAGGAGCAACTAAAATTAAATCAGCTTGAGAATATTTAACATGTTCAATATCGCCAGTTAATTCTAAAACAACAGTCTCCCCAGTAGCAAATTCCAAAGCATTAGGATGAATAATTTTAGTTGCTTCTTCAGTCATAAAAGCTTTAATCGAATGTCCTTGTCTTCTAAACTCCCTAGCTAATTTAATTGTTTCAATAGCTGAAACACTGCCAGTAACACATAAAATAATTTCCATACAACAACCCCTAAGTTAATATAATTATAAAAAATAAAAAATAAATAAAAATTTAAAAAAAAAATAAAGTTCAATGCATTAAATTCAAGCTTAAACTCCATTTAACTAATAATTAAATTAATTAAAATTAATTAATAAATCACATCTTAACTAAAATATTAAGTAAATTTAAAACTACTAATAATTGAATTAAATATAGGTTCTTGTTCTTCAAAAGAACTTTGAGGAGAAGTACACAATATCACATAAACCTCATTATCCTTACCAATCCAAATAGCTTTATGTCTTTTTTCAATACCTCCAACATTAGAAGTATAATCTGCTTCCATCGCATCATATCCCCCAATTTTAGAAATATTGCCTGAATATAAAATAGTAAACCCCGAATTTGTAGCTAAATTATCATAATTTGTATTAAACTCAGATAATAAAGAAGTAGTTAAATTTTTCTTCTCAATATTCACATTAATATCATTAAAACCATTTAAATCTTTAGAACTTGAATTTGCAACAGCTACAATTGATTCATTAGATTGAGAATCTGCTTTAATCCAGTCATTTGGAACAATAATAGACACCCCATTTTCAGAAACTAATGAATACTCAGTACCATTAATAGAGTCTTCATTTTTTATTTTATTCATATAAATAAACATAGAACATACAATTATAATAACTAATAGAATCCCTAGCATATATCTTTTTTTCATATACTCACCAGTAAGTAAAATAAATTAGTATTAATAATCAATTTATCCATTTGAACTAGTTCCAGAACTATCTCCATCACTAGAACTACCAGAACCACTTCCAGAACCATATCCACCACTAGAACTACCAGAACCACTTACCCCACTAGAAGAAGTGCTCTCAGAAGAACTATAAGTAGAATCCTTTGAGTAATACTTTAAATCCTGATTTGAATTACTAGATTTATATTTATAGTTACTAAAACTACTAATATTTTTTTTAACTATAGGAAAAGCTGTGTCATTAATAGATGCTCCATCACCAATTAATTCAGAAATTTCCCCATTTAAATCATTTCCTACTTCTGTATTAAAAATACCCATGACAATACCAGTACCAAAAGCAAAAAGTAGAATAATAGTGAGTAAAATACCTATAACCACATTATTAGTTTTATTAGTAGATTCTTGTTTATTATTAATTTTTATATTGTCAAAATTTTCAGGATTTAAATTTGAATCAGAACTTTTTGATTCATTTGAATTATTAACAAAAGAGTGGAATTGACCACTTTCATCATAATAACCATTAATTTCTTTATTTTTAGAATTATACTGTCTTTTATTACTATCATTAATAATTCTTAACTGATTATCCTTAAGTTGTTGACTAACTTGATTATTCGGAGAGTAATTTTTTCTACCCTGCATAACTCTAATCCTATTAGATACATCAATAGTTTCAATTTTTTGTTCATACTGTCTATGTAGATAGAAATATTTTTCTTCAGAAATATTACCTGCACGATAATCTCTTTCAAGCTCATTTAATATCATGACAAGTTTATCTCTATCCCTACCCATATTACTCCTCCTTGTATTTAATAAATTCATATATTGAATAAATATTATATATTATATTTTTAATTAATATAAACTTTCTTAAAAATAATTTAAAAAAATGAATCACCCTCCTTATAAACCAAGACCAAAAAACTAAAAATAGATTAAAAAATAAAAAAATACTAAGAAAAAATAATCAATAGCTAAAAAATAGAATAAAAACCATATTCTAAAAAAAATATAGTTAAAAAATAGGATAAGATCCCAATATTTTAAAAAATGAAACTTTTGATTTAATATTAACTAAAATAGACTTAATTTCATCATCAAACTGATGACCTTCAAAGTCTATAAAAAATAAATAATGACCTAGGCCTTCTTTTGATGGGCGAGATTCAACTTTACTCAAATTAATATTATTTTTTGCAAAAATCCCTAAAATATTATAAAGCCCTCCAGGACTATCTTCGAATAAAGAAAAAGATATGGATGTTTTATCATTACCTGAGCTAGAAGTAGTGTCTTTAGATAAAACAATGAATCTTGTCTGATTATTAGAAGTTTCTTGAATATTACTATCTATAACATTTAAATCATAAATCTCAGCCGCTTTCAATGTACCAATAGCTGCACCTTTTCCAGTTTCAGCTACTTTTCGAGCTGCTTCAGCAGTACTTACAGTATAATGTGGATTTATATTATGTTTTTCTAAATAGTATCTACATTGACCTAATGCTTGAGAGTGAGAATACACATCAGTTACTTCATCAACACCCATATCTGAAGCAACAAGTAAATTATGATTAATAGGAATTATAATTTCCCCAATAATATTTAAATTAAAATCATGAACCAAAGAGTCTAATGTCAAATTAACAGGCCCTTCAATAGAATTTTCAATAGGAACAACCCCTTTAACACATTCCCCAGTTTCAACAGAATGCATAACTTCAGGAATAGAACAATAAGAAATCAAATTATTAGAAATAGATGAAGCTGCTTCATGAGAAAATGTACCAATAGGACCTAAAAAAGATACTTTATTCAAAAAATCACCCAATATAACCTAAATAATATAATTATTAACTAAAATAAGTATTAATAATAGTTAAAAAAGTATAAGAACAACATAAAGTTAAACCATACTTTAATAACTATCATATTCTATGCCAGCTCATTATATACATAGCATAAAGTTAACAGTGCCCTATTTACTAATTTATTTACTAATTTAATAAATAAAAAACAACTATTGTGTTTCAAACTCATATATTAACTTCAATAAGTCAGTTTGTGTTACAATACCTATAACTTGATCATTATCATTAACTACAGGATAACCATTAAATCCTGTTTTTAACATTTCATCTGCAAGTTCAGGTACTGAAGAGTTCATAGAAATTGTCTCAACATTTTCAGACATGAAATCAGAAGTTATTAACTCTTTAATTTGAGCCGCCATATTTTCATTAGCTGCTCTTTTTCTAAATGAAACTAATGCTTTAGCTATATCTTTAGAAGTTAATATACCTGCAAGTTCATTGTCTTCACTAATCAATAATCTTCCAACCTTAGAATCCATAATAACTTTTCTTGCATGAACTAAACGATCACTAGAAGATATTGAAATAATATCCTTTGTCATTATATCTTTAACTAAAACTTTTTTATAAGCTTTAGCTTTACAAAGATAAATAAAGTCAGATTTAGTAATAATTCCTTTCATTTCATCTCCAGACATTACTGGAAGTGCACCTATATTTTTTTCAAGTATTAATTTAGCAACATCTGCAGATTCATCATTAACATCTACAGTAACAACATCTTTAACCATTACAGTAGATATGTGGAAATGAGAAAGTGACAAATTACCATATTTAGCAGACCCTAACTTATTAGCAATATCTTTTTCTGATATAATGCCCACTAACTCCTTTTTACCATCTTTACTATTAACAACAGGTATTCTTGATAAGTTATCTTTATACATCATAGGAAGACAATCACAAATATTTAAGTTTTTATCAATTGAGACTACCTCTTCAGACATCATATTTTTGACTTTCATATAAATCCCCACAATTAGACAGTAGATAACTATTGCAAATATAAAAATTTCAATAGCCATCTAAAATTTAACAATAGCTACTTTAATTAGTAGATTTTTATAATTATTTAACAACAATATTTAGAATATCTCTTTCAGTGACAATTCCCACTAACTGATTATCTTCAACAACAGGAACTCCCCCAATATTTTTCTCTGAAAATAGCTTACATAATTCACTTAATTTTGCTTTAGGTTCAGTTACGAAAATATTTGGTTTCATAATTTCAGAAATTTTTTTATCTAAAATATCTAATCCACTATTTAAAGTCATATTTGCAAACAACTCTTTATCTCCAAAGAATCTTATAATATCTGTAGAAGTAACCATAGCAACTAATTTATCATCTTCCACAACAGGAATTCTTCTTAAATTATTTCTTACCATAATTTTTGAAGAACTTTCAATTGGAGTACCTGGAGTTGCAGTAATAACCTTTTTAATCATTATATCTTCAACCAATTCATCAGTTAAAGAATCTGATAATTCTAATGCAAAATCTCTTTCAGTAACTATACCCACTAACTTACCTCCATTATCAATGACAGGTAAAGATCCAACATTATAATTAGTCATTATGTCGACACATTTTTTAATAGAATATTTAGGTTTAGCAAAAAAAACATCTCTAGTCATAATTTCTCTAACAGGCTCATTAATAGCTGCTAAAAAATTATCTTCATGTTTTTTAGAAATCAATTCGTATTTACTGCCCCCACCAAGGAAATCAAGAATATCCATAGCAGTTACAATACCTAAAAGTTTCTTGGAACCTGGATCAGTAACAGGTAATCTTCTGAATTCATGAGATATCATGATTTCAGCTGCTTCTTTTATAGATTTAGTTGGAGGAACTGTGATTACTTCTTTTTTAGCAAGAGTCATGATTTCTCCATCATGCTCTGCAAATTTAGTTTCACGTTCAACAGATCCACGATTTCCAGATTTTTTAAAATTTATAGCATTTTTGTCTTTCATTATGACACCTCCTAGTTATAGCTAAAACTCAACAATCAAATTGGATTTGTGGGAAAGTTTTAAAATTAAATTCTTATATTCAATAGATAAAATTAAAAAAATTAAAATAACATTGCCTAAAAAAATTTAAAGATAAAACTAACATGAATTATTCTATGTTCAAGTATATTAATATTATTATCTATTTAGAATATAATCGAAAAGTATTAATACATGTACAAAACTACTGAAAATATATTGCAAAATAAAATTAAAACAAAATCTAATTTAATGGAAATATTAAATAAAAATTTAATAAAAAACAATAACATTAAATAATTTGTAAAAAAAATCAAAATTAAATATTATTCTTAAATATTA
>JAZLLL010000182.1:0-6862 GCA_045598125.1 Methanobrevibacter sp.
AACAAAACAAATATAAAAACAAACCCAATAAACATTAAATTAAAATAATTAAAAAAAAGAATACAATACTAAATAATAAAAAATTTAAAAAAAAATAGTAAAAGAAAAAAAGAAAAGAAAATGTAAATAAATAATTTACAATTTACGTGCAAAGACTAAATAACCACTATGACCAATCATCCTTGTTTTTGGACGAGTACCTTGTTGACGGACTTCCATTTCACGTTCTAAAGTTTCTAAAATAATAATATCTCTAAATTTTAATTTTTTAGCAATTTTATATGAAATTTCAGCTTGATCTATATATGGTGCATAAACAGCTAACCAACCACCAAGTCTTAACACTTTTTTAACATCCTCGAAAATTTCATAAGGCTTTGGTAAATCTAAAAATACTAAATCAATTTCCTCTTCATCAATACCCTCTTTAATATTTTGGTTTTTAATTTCAATATTCTTAATACCAAATTCTTCAATATTTTTTTTAGCTACTTCAGCAAAATCTTCCCTAATCTCATAACTAAAAACTTTACCTTTTTCACCTACAACATTTCCAAAATTAAGAGCAATAGCTCCTGCACCAGTACCAGCATCAATAACTCTATCTCCAGAACCAAGTCCAGTACGAGCAAGTACAGTACCAATATCTTTTTGAATAAGAATAGAACATCTTCTATCCATTAAATCAATAAAATCATTTACAGTAGGTTTAATAACTTTAAATTCTTTATTTAAATGACTAATTATAGTATCGCCAATAGTAGCTCTTTCCATTTGTTCTTTTTTAATAATACCTAAATCAGATTGAAACTCTCTATCCTCTTTAAATAAGTATTTCTTTCCTCTTTCATCCATTAAAATTTTCAAATAATCACCATCTAAATAAAAAGTTAATATAATAATTAAAATAGTTAAATAATTATAATATTTTAAAATTTTTAAGAATAAATAAAAATATTTATATCCCTCATAATATTAATAATTTAAGAAATAGTTAATATTACAACTTACTTTGAGATTTATCTGTTGTAAATTGCAAATATTTACTTTCAATTACTTTCCTAATATTTTCAGAAGTTTTTTTACCTATTCCATCCACTTCTTGTAACTGTTTTTCATTAGCATTCATAATTGCTTCTACAGAACCAAAATGAGATAAAAGATTTTTAGCATTTACAGGCCCAATATTAGGTAAAGATTCAATAATAAAAAGTTGTTGTTCCCATAAATTTTGAGGTTTCTTTTCTGTTCTAACAGAAATACTTCTTTTTTCACCTTTCTGCTCACGAATAGCTATTCTTTTAATCATAGCTGCAGTATCATCAGAATTTCTTGTTGGAATAATACTTATTCCAAAATCAAGGGCAATAGATGCAATAGATCCTCTAATAGCATCAGGATTAATAAATCCAGAGTAAAAATCATCCCCTTCAAGAATCATTATTGGTTTTTTAAACTCTTCCATCATCATTCTTGCTTGTTTAAATAATCTTTTATCAACAATTGAATCAACAAAATCTTTAGCCGTCTTTCTTTCAATAGCTACTTCTTCTGTAACCTGATAATCTGCAACAGTCATTGCCTTAATTTTAATATCAACACCAATTGTATCTAAAGCTCTTAAAACTTTTGAATTACCTTCTCTTGAATCTGCATAAACAATAATTTTATCAGATTTGGATAATTCATTAGAAATATTATTAAAATCTAAAGCTTCAGAGTTTTCTCCTAATTCATCTGAATCTATATATTTTTTTTCACTTGTAATTTCTTCTTCTAAATCATCTTCTAAATCCATATTAGATTTAGATATGTTTTCACTTTCTAAAATACTCTTTTTTTTACCTAATACTTTAACAGAACGTTCACTTTGAATCCTATCTACTGCATTTAATTCTAAATTTTTAATAGCTTCTTTAGTTTCAAGCTGTCTTCTCATTTTATGTTCTTTATTAACACTTGACCAATAATATGCTTCATCCCTTGTTCCTTTAGTTATTAAAACTTTCATACGTCCAGTAGATTTACGGCCTGTTCTTCCTCTTCTTTGAATCATACGAACTTCAGAAGGAACTGGTTCATATAAAATAACCAAATCTACTGCTGGAATATCAATACCTTCTTCTGCTACACTAGTTGAGAGTAAAACATCATAATTTCCTGTTTTGAATGATTTTATAATTTCTCTTTGTTCTTTTTGAGTTAAACCTTTCTCACCATCACGAGTTCCTTGACCATAAAATTTAACACTTTTAACTCCCTCATTTTCACATTTTTGGTAAATAATATCTAAAGTATCTCTAAATTGAGTGAAAACTATTATTTTTGGAGTATTTTTATTTTTATCCCCATCAATCCCAGTTCTAAGGGAACTTAATCTTGTTTGAGCCTTATCTTCTTCACCTAATTCTTTTTTAAGAAGTTCTGTTAACTTATTAAGTTTAGGATGTTCTAAACCCTTTTCTTCTGCTTTAATAGCTAAATAAACTGCTTTTGAAAAATTAGGATCTAAACGAAGATTTTTAGCAGCTCGAGTAGTTTTCTTTTTTAATCTTTCAATATAACGATTAAAAGGACCCAAACCTTGAGTTTCAATAAGTTCAAGAGCATGTTGTAGGTTAATTACTGCTGTAATTATTGACATAGCCCTATAACAATCTTTTGGTGGATTTACAGAACGAGCAATTCTATTTTGAATTTTTCCTCTTGCCTTTAGAATATCTCTTTTATTTACAGAAACCGTATTAATAACTTTCATTGATTTTAATCCATTAAGTCTAACCTTTAGTGCTTTATTAAGTAAATCACAGATTTCTTCTAAATCTTTACCTAAATCAATTTTCACCCAATCAATTTTAATTGGATTAAAATATGGCTTAACATCAGCATCATCTTCACTTTTAACAACAACATCTTGAATAAATAGATTATCACAAACTTCTTTAATTTTTGCTCTGTCAGACCCAGGAGATGCAGTTAAACCCAAAATAAGATGTTTTTGACATTCTTTAACATATCTTGATGCAAGATAAACATAAGAATAAGCACCAACTCCATGGTGACATTCATCAAAAACAATTAAAGAAACATTTTCAAGAGTATATCTTCCATTTAATAAATCTGATTCAACAGTTTGAGGAGTTGCACATATAACTTGAGATTCTTCCCAACGTTTTTGTCTGTCTGAAATTTTAACAGACCCTGTGATAGATGCACATGGAACATTTAAAAATTCTTTAAAGCTTTCTTCATGTTGAATAGTTAATGGCTTACTTGGAGCTAAAATAAGTATTTTAGAACCCTTTTCATTTTTTAATCTATCTGCAGCTACAAGAACTGCTATAATAGTTTTACCTAATGCTGTTGGAGCAACAATCATTGAATTTCCTTTTGTTAAAACATTAGCAGCTAAAACTTGTTGATAAATCCTTGCCTCAACTTTATTTGGCTGAATAAAAGGGTGTTCTATATAATTAAGCATATAAAATATATTTAATTCCAATAATATTTAAATATTAAAGAAAGAGCAAAAGTAAAGTAATATATTTTTAATGTATAGTAAAAATAGTGCTAAAGTTAATGATTTTCACAATACTCTTTTAAATTTTTATCAAATTTAAAAGCTGCTTCACCAACACAGATTATTAAATCTACATCAGTTTTTAAAGCTGTTTTAAAACCATCCATAACTCCTTTTGCATTAGTTCCAGCATTAGAATTAATTGAATAAAATTCTTCAGGATTTTCATCAGGAAATACAAAAATATTACTCAACTCACCATAACTATAACCTATAGAAGCATTCTCTTTTGAACTTTCAATTAATTCTTTAGCTGCAGAATTAGAAGCTGGAGAAGATGGAATAATATATTTAACATTTCCAAGAGCAGAATTTAAAATATCTAAATCTCCTTCATGCCCAGATTCTGAACTAACTGTAATAACAACAGCTATATCATCATAAAGTTTAGAAAGTTCATGTAATGTAGTTTCAACCCCTGCAGGATTATGAGCATAATCAACCATAACTACTTTAGAATCAGTTACACCCATAAGTTCCATACGACCTTCAACACCAGTAAAACTAGGTAATGCTTTATTAATATCTTCATATGAAATATTTAAAACTTCATGAGCAAGAACAATAGCTCCAAGAGCATTATAAACATTATGTAAACCATCAATAGCTAATTTAAATTCAAATTCACCATCAGGAGCTTCTAAAGTAAAAGTTCTATCTTCAATAGAAATATTTTTAGCTAAATAATCAGGTTCAATATATTTCACACCACAATCTCTTATATCTGCATTTTCACAATCAAAAAAGCCTACACCAGAAATTATTTCATTAATTTCTACTTCTCCTCCACACCAACAAGGTTTAGTATCTACTTTAGATATGTCACATTCAAGACCAAAACGAATAATATTACCTTTATAATTCATATCCTTAAGAAGTCCTGCAATAATAGGATCATTAGCATTAATAATTAAAGTACCATTATTATCATCTATAACTTTAACAAGCTCTCCTTTAACACGAGCATAATCTATAAAATCATGATTATTATCAAGATGGTCTTGAGTAATATTAGTAAGTAAACCATAAGATGCATTAGATAAACTTGCAATCGATTTTATACTTCCTTTATTACCTAATGTTCCAGTTTCTAAAATAGCTACATCACCAGAAAGACGAGATTGAAGAGATGGAATGAATTCTGTATTACCTTGCATACCTTCTAATTTATGTTCACAAGGTTTAATACCCGCAGTATAAGCAATATGTTTAAGAAGAGTAGTAGTGGTTGTTTTACCATTAGTCCCACTAATACAAATAACAGGTTTATCAGGTAAGAATAATTTGAAAATATCTCCAATTTCTAAAACAACAATATCTTTTTCATCTATAATATTCCAAACTTTAGCAGTTTTAGGCAAACTTGGTGGAACAAAGACATAATTTAAATTAGCAAAGAATTCTTCAGGATGCTCACCATAAAAGATTTCTATATTATAATCATCAAAAGTACTCTTAAACTTACAATCTTCCTTAGAAGACATATCAGTTCCAAGAACCTTAAATCCCTTATCCAAAAGAATTCTTGCAACTAAATTTCCAACAATTCCACAAACTCCAATAACACCAAATACAGAGTTTGAATCTAAAGAAGAAGATATTTCATTTAATTTATCCTCAGGTAAACTTGAAAGTTTAAAATCATTCATTAATACTCACCTAATAAACATATGATTAAATTAATCTTAATAATTATACTTTACTTTGATTAAGTATAAATAAATTTATAAAAAAATAGGTGAAAAATAGAAAATTAAAAATATAAATTAGTATTAATCTTTTAAACTAATTAAAAAATATATAAAACTATTTATAAAAAAGATAAATTTAAAAAGTAAAAAATTATTCAATTTCTAATATTTTTCTCAAGAAATCCTCTTTTTTATGATTTAATTCATCTAATTTACTTTCTAAATTAAATATTTTATTTTCTAATTTAACTACCTTTGATACAATCTTATTTTGCTTTTTAATAGTCGGTAAAGAAACTTCTATATCAGAAATTCTATCAATTGAAGCTCTATTACTCCTGGAAAATCTTAAATTAAAACCTTCTTTTTCAATTAATTTAGCCAAATATCTTGGATTAATTTTATCATCCAATACTTTAATATATCCGCAGTGATCAGTTGGATAAAATTTTTCACCAGATTTAGTAGTCCTTACCATCCAATCTCCATCTATACCCCAAAGAATATATTGGCAGGAATAATCATCCAAATACTCTTTGTCTATTTTACCAAAAGATTCATTGATATTAGCACTTATAACATTAATTGTACCGTTTTCAACAAGATCAGTTCTTAATACTCTACTGCCAATTGATACATCAAATTTTGTGGAATCATTAAGTTTAAATGAATCATTTGATGATTGCCCCCCCCCCTTATAAAGATCTGCTCAATTTGTTTTTTATAATCTTCAATAGACATTCTTGTTTTTTCAAAAATAACATCAATTCTTGAACACTCAGTTATAATTTTATCTTGAACAGAAATTGGAGGAATAGGAACTTTTATATCTTTTAGATATTTAAAATGTCTTTCATATTTATCGGAATTTGTTATATCTAAAAATGGGGAGATATAATATAAATATTTAAGTCTTACTTCATCATTATTAGTTAATAATATTTGAGTTCCATCAGCACCTCTAACAAAATCAAAATCAATATATTTAAAACAACAAGTATGATCTCCAAAAACAATTAAAGGTAAATCAGTAATTGGTTTATAATCATTAGTATATCCTTCAATTAATGATTCCCTATTCTGAGATATTACTGGAACTTTTCCATTAGGCAAAATTTCACTTGTTTGAACTTTATTGCTTATATTTTTTATATTATTTGTACTAACTAATATTTCATTGAATGTTTTTAAAGGATATTTAGATTTAATTTCTTGAGTTTTAGTAATATTCAAGTTGAATGACTTATCAAATGTAGTTCTTGTAAAGTTAATTAAATCATGAGCCTTAATAATGTGAACATAATCCATATCTTTAACATCATTATTTAAAAAATTATTTTTAATATTTGTATTTATCTTATTATAATCTGTTAAGTCATAGGGATTAAATAATGGTGTTTTAATAGTTTTTATACCTTTATCTTTTGATAAAAATTCATCTTTTGAATTAAATCCAACATATTTAATTCCTTCACTTCCTTTTCTTTTTGACCATTTATATCCTAAAAATATTTCTTTATCACTACTTTTAGTAGGTGCATTCACAATAATAATATCATTATATTGAGATGAAGTTAACATATAATAATAT
>JAZLLL010000183.1:0-5273 GCA_045598125.1 Methanobrevibacter sp.
ATAAAAATGATTATTTTCTCTATAAATAAAACTCTCATTTTTATTTCTCCTAATTTTCTTATCCTTAATTAATTGCTCTTTTTCTTCCTTAATTCTTTCAAGTAGAATACTTGCAGGTTCATCATTAGGATCTTGAGGAACTAATTTTCCTTGAATAGCTTCTTGTAAAATAGATTTCTTAATCTCTTCTGGGAAATTATTGTTTAATTCTGCTAATAATTCTTCAATTTTACCATAGTTATCCACTAAATGCAATAATCTTTCAATTAAATTAACTGTTTCTTGTTGCATAGTTAATGAAGGAACATAAATTTCAAAATCTTTTAATTTTGCATTTGTTATAGCTTTTTGTGTAGTTCCAGTACATTTTTTATCTTTTAAAACTTGGAAACAAGGACTTAAAAGATAATAAAATAAATATTTTGGAAGTAAATCTAACTTATTTTTTATTCTTAATCCTGCAAAACCAGTTGAATAAATATGATTAGATGTTTCATCATTAATTTTAAATATTTTTTCAGTATTTTTCATTTTAGCAAAAATCACATCATCTGCTTTAAATTGCATATTTGCTCTACTAGGTCTAGAATCATATGTAATTATATCAAATTTTAATATTTTATTGGTCTCTAAAGAACCAGTAGCAATATATCTCTTTTCATCATTAAAATCAGAAATTCCTGATTTTACTAAGTCAACATAATCAAATAATTTATCTTTTTTTATATGTTCTTCTCTAATTATTTCTTTTTGATTATTTTTTCTAAAAATAGTAGATTCCTTATTATTTCTCCTAATCTTTTTATCTTTGATTAATTGTTCTTTTTCTGCTTTGATTTTTTCAAGGAGAACACTTGCAGGTTCATCATTAGGATCTTGAGGAACTAATTTACCTTCCATTGCCATTTGAAGAATTGAATTTTTTAAATCTTGAGCTTTCATAGAACCACCTATTCTATGTCTAAAATCTTTTTAATTTCATCAAGAGTTCTATCTATTTCTGCATTTAAACTTGCTCTTTTTTCTTGATATTGTTGAATAAGTTCTTTTGGAGGTAAAATTTCCTCTTCTTCATGTGGAATTCCACAAAGATCTAAATTATAATCATTATCTATAATTTCATCTATTGAATATTTTTTAGATTTAAAGAATCCATCAATTTCTATTTCTTCTCTGTTTTCCCACCATTCTACAGTTTTATCAAAGTGTTCTAATTTCATTGGTTTTGTTTTTGAGAAGTGTTTATATCCTTCTGGCATATCTACACGATAGAACCAAGTTTCTTTAGTTGGATGTGTTTTATCAAAGAAAAGAATGTTAGTTGTGATACTTGTATATGGAGCAAATACACTATGAGGTAATCTAATAATAGTATGAAGATTAAATTCATCAAGAAGCTTCTTTTTAATTGATACTTTAATATTATCAGTACCAAATAAGAAACCATCAGGTAAGATTACTGCAACTCTTCCATCTTGTTTTAAACGATACATAATTACAGACATGAAAAGATCTGCTGTTTCTGAACTTCTTAAATCAATTGGGAAGTTATTTTGTATAGTTTTCTTTTCACTTCCGCCATAAGGGGGATTCATAATTACAACATCATACTTTTCATCTTCTGAATATTCTCTAACATTTCTATCAAAACTATTTCCATGAATAATATTAGGATTATCAACATCATGT
This sequence comes from Methanobrevibacter sp., assembly GCA_045598125.1. GTDB lineage: Archaea > Methanobacteriota > Methanobacteria > Methanobacteriales > Methanobacteriaceae > Methanobrevibacter. Next base: position 1,690 of record JAZLLL010000183.1, read on the forward strand.
AAAAGCATATTAGTTACACAAAGCATATATGGAAGTGCTTTCTTTTCAATACCAAAAATAGAGTTTTTATAAGCTATTCTATCTTCAACAGTTTCTACTTTTTTATCTAGAATATTGAGGACAGATGTTAAAAATCCACCAGTACCACAAGCAAAATCAGCTACTGACTCACCTATTTCTGGATTTAGCATCATAGCCATAAAATCAGTTACTGCACGAGGAGTATAAAATTCACCAGCATTTCCTGCACTTTGAAGGTCTTTAAGAATTGTTTCATAAAGATTACCAAAAGCATGTTGGTCTTTTTGATTTTCAAAATCAATTTCATCAATTACATTAATAACTTGTCTAAGGAGAACACCATCTTTCATATAATTATTATTGTCTTCAAATACTTCTTTTACAATTATCTCATTCATTAAACTATTTTCATTTAATTCAATATTTTTAAGACCTGGGAATAATTTGTTATTTACAAAATTAAGAAGTTCATCTCCAGTAAGAGCTTCTCCATCTTTATTATCAACGGCCCAATTTTCCCATTGCAATTTTTCAGGAATAATTGATTCATAATCATCAACTGTAATTTCCCAATCTTCTTGTTTTAATGAATAAATTTTTAAGAATAAAATCCAAGTCATTTGTTCTATTCTTTGTGCATCTCCATTTACACCAGCATCATTTCGCATAATGTCTTGTAATCTTTTAACAAAATTGTTTAAATCCATAGCCATACCCCTTTAGTTTATATGTAAATCTCTTTATGTAAATCATTAATTGCTGTTAAATAATTATTTTTACCACCAAATGCTCTTACTAATTTAGCAGGTTTTCCAAGTTCTCTAAATGGATCATTATCTAAAATTTTAATATCTTCTAAATCTTCTATTCCATCACTTGCATATTTATCTAATAATCCATTAATAACTTCTTTTGCTATTCCATCGTATTTATTTAAATATCCTCTTTTTTTAACATTATTTGCTCTTTCTTGTCTAGTAAGTGGTTCTTTATCAAAAGCAATATGACAAATGAGATCAAAATCATCCATATCTTCTTTACCGACAACTTCTCTAAGTTCATCTAAGAAAATATCATGTTCATATAATTCATTAATAATGGCTTCTCTTTTCATACCACTTGTCCATTTAGTTAAAAAAGTATTTAAATCAGCATATTCTTCTTTTAATTTATTTTGAGTATAATCAATAAGATTTTCAGTTATTAATTTACCCTCACTATCATAGCATTGATTTTGCTCTAAAACAATGTTAAATTTAACTCCTTTAAGCCTTACTTTTTTAACTGGTTTAGGTTCATTATCTTGTGTTTTAGGTTCTCTAGAAGTAAAAGGAGTTTTAGAATCATGTACTTTAACACTAATAGGATCTCCATCAAAGTCAGGATCTGCAAACTTACGACTATTATTTCTAAAGTCCATAATAGTAAAATGAGTTTTACCTTTATCTTCTCTTAATCTTGTACCTCTACCAATAATTTGTTTAAATTCAGTCATTGAACCAATATTAGTATCTAATACAATTAATTTACAAGTTTTACAATCAACACCAGTAGTTAATAATTTTGAAGTAGTTACAATTGTAGGATATTTCTCATCCACATCTATAAAGTAATCTAATTGGTTTTTACCTTCCTGATCATTACCTGTAATTCTCATAATATATTTTTCATTTTGAGCCATTAAATCAGAATTTTCATTAATTAAAGCTTGTCTCATACGGTCTGCATGTTCAGTATCAACACAAAAAACAATAGTTTTAGCATACCTATCAGTAGCTTTTAAAAATTCTGTAATTTTTTTAGCAACTTTTTTAGTCCTATCATCCATAATGATAGTTTTATCATAATCTTGAGTATTATAAACTCTATCTTCTACAAGATTACCATCAGCATCCTTTTTACCTTTTTCTGGACGATAACCTTCTAAATCTTTATCAAATCCAATTCTTATCACCCTATAAGGTGCTAAAAAACCATCTTTAATTCCATCTTTAAGTGAGTATTTATAAACTGGTTCTCCAAAGTAATCTATATTTGAAGTGTGTTTATCTTCTTTAGGAGTTGCAGTCATTCCAATTTGAGTTGATTCATGGAAATAATTTAAAATTTGTCTCCATTGAGAATCCTCTTTAGCACTTCCCCTATGACATTCATCAACAATAATCAAATCAAAGAAGCTAGGGTCTAACTCTTCATATGGTTGTTCCTCAAGATTTTCATCTACTAATTGTTGATATAATGCAAAATAAAGCTCATAAGAACTATCAAGGTCTTTATTTTGTATTTTAGTCATTACTTTATCAAATGGTTTAAAATCTCCAACCATAGTTTGATCTATTAATATATTTCTATCTGCTAAATACAAAATCTTCTTTTTAAGGCCAGACTCTTTAAGTCTATGAGCAATTTGAAAAGCAGTATAAGTTTTACCAGTACCAGTAGCCATAACTAATAAAATTCTATCTTGACCTTTTGCAATAGCTTCAATAGTTTTATTAATAGCTACTCTTTGATAGTATCTTGGAGTTTTTTTACTAACTGTATCAAAATAATAAGGTTGAGTAATTATATCTTCTTGTTCTGAAGTGAATCCTTTTTGATTTGTGTATCTTTCCCATAATTCAGAAGGTGAAGGAAATTCATCCAAACTAATTTCTCTTGAAGTACCATTTAACATATCTCTTTCTAAAAATCCAGTACCATTAGAACTATATGCAAAAGGAACATCTAAAATAGAAGCATATCCTTCTGCTTGTTGAATACCATCACCAAGAGCATGATATTGATCCTTAGCTTCCACAATAGCTAAAGGCAAATTAGGTTTATAAAGTAAAACATAGTCAGCTCTTTTTTGTTTACCACGAACAGCTTTATTACCTTGAATTTTCATTTCACCATCAGTAAAAGAATATTCAAATTTTAATTGATTCTTATCCCAACCAGCACTCTCAATAGCAGGAGTAATAAATTGATATTTGACATCTTCCTCTGTCATCTTTTCAAAACTCATAGCTTACTCACCCTAAAATTATAATTGTTATAATATTTATTTATAATTATATAAAAAATAGATAGATTTGATTTTAAAAAGTAAATAGGTTGATGAATGGTCTGTTGAAGTAATAGAAATTAGGATTTTTCAAAATAGGATTTAATAGTTTTAGCCATTAATTTTTGTCTTGCTTCTAAAAAGTTAAAATAATTTATATTCTGAAATTAAGTAAATTATATTTTGTGCAAGATTTAAGTATTTATTCTTTTTCAAGTTTATTTATGAATTGTTATTAAATCAGGTATTCCTTGGGATTTTTATCATTAATTTTAAGGTTATATTCATATTCATGATATTATATTAAAATTAAGAATGTATCATATTAAATTAATGATTATACTTTTTTTATTAATTCCTTCTTAATTAAGTAACTTTTAGGGAAAATATTAGGATAATCTATATTTTAAAAATAATATTGTTTAAACTTTGATAATATAAAAATAGTTAATAGTTAATGAAATATATTGATGAAAACAACAATTAAAAATTAAAATAATCTAATGAATATAAT
>JAZLLL010000184.1:0-6141 GCA_045598125.1 Methanobrevibacter sp.
AAATAAATTAAAACTATTAAAAATAAAAAAATTAAAAATAAATTAAAACTATTAAAAATAAAAAAATTAAAAACGCCGAGACTGGGATTTGAACCCAGGCGGAGGGTCTCTCCACGGGATTTCAAGTCCCGCGCCTTACCAGGCTAGACTATCTCGGCCTATAAAAATAAAAAAGTTTTACTTTTAAAAAAAGTAATAAAAATTAATATAAACTAAATTAAAAATGGGACTGAAAATATATTTTCTATAAATTTAGTATATTAGCAAAAGCAATGCATAATAATCCAATTTAAAGAACATATATAATTAATCAAATCACAATTAAATACTTAAAACTTAATTTTTAAGTTCGATTTCAATACTTACATTATCTGGAACATTAACTTTCATAACTTGTCTCATAGCTCTTTCATCAGCACCAATTCCAACTAAACGTTTATGAATACGAAGTTCCCATTTTTCCCAAGTTGCTTTTCCTTCTCCATCAGGAGATTTTCTAGTTGGAACAACTAATTTTTTAGTAGGTAAGGGTATTGGGCCAGAAATATCTACACCAGTTCTTTCAGAAATTTTCTTTAACTGGTCACAAACATAGTTAAGTTTTTCAGGATCAGTCCCAGTAAGTTTAATTCTAGCTTGATTCATGTTTTAATCCTCCATTTAAGGCATAATAATCTAAGTTAATCTATACGTAAATAACTCAGACTATTCTGAATTAAAACATACTATAGATTAAAAACTTATAATTATTTAAAACCTAAAAACAAAATTTTAAGAAAAATTTATTAGAAAATATATTTTCTAAAAAAATTTTTCATAATATAAATACTAAATAATCTTAAATCACTAACAGTTAAGTGTTAAACTTATTTTTTGTCAGTAATTTTAAGACATAAACCAGCAGCTACAGTTTGACCCATATCTCTGATTGCAAATCTTCCCATAGGAGGGATTTTTTGAGCTTCTTCCATAACCATAGGTTTAGTTGGTTTAATTTGAACAATAGCTGCATCACCAGTTTTAATGAAATCTGGTTTGTTAGGTTCAGGTTGACCAGTAGCAGGGTCAAGTTTAGTAGTTAAGTCTAAGAAAGTACATGCAGTTTGAGAAGTGTGACAGTGGAATACAGGAGTGTATCCTACAGTAATTACACCAGGATGTTGTAATACAACAACTTGTGCAGTAAATTCTTTAGCTACAGTAGGAGCATCGGAAGTATGTCCAGCTACATCCCCTCTTCTAATATCGTTTTTACCTACACCTCTTACGTTGAATCCAATGTTGTCACCAGGTTCAGCTTCAGGGAACATTTCATGGTGCATTTCAATAGATTTTACTTCACCAGAAGCTCCAGCAGGTTCAAAAATAACATTATCTCCTTGTTTCATTACACCAGTTTCTACTCTTCCAACAGGTACGGTTCCTACACCTGTAATAGAGTATACATCTTGAATAGGTACTCTTAAAGGAAGGTCAACAGGTTTTTCAGGAGCAGTTAATTTATCTAATGCAGGAATAAGTGCATCTCCTTTGTACCAAGGCATATTGCCACTAACTTCTTTAATATTATCTCCTTCAAATGCAGAAATAGGGATGAAAGGAACAGTTGCAGGGTCTCTACCAATAGATTTAAGTAAAACACCAACTTCTTCTTTAACTTCATTAAATCTATCTTCACTGTAATTTTCCATATCCATTTTGTTAACAGCAATAATAATTTGTTTAATACCTAAAGTCATAGATAAAAACATGTGTTCTTTAGTTTGTGGCATTACACCATCGTTAGCAGCTACTACTAATACAGCAGCATCAGCTTGGGATGCACCAGTAATCATGTTTTTAACAAAGTCTCTGTGTCCAGGACAGTCTACAACAGTATAATCATATTTGTTAGTAGAGAATTTTTGGTGAGCTAAATCAATAGTTACTCCTCTTTCTCTTTCTTCTCCTAATTTGTCCATGACAAATCTGAATTTATTTTCTCCATCATCTAATTGTTGTTCAGCGATAGCACCTGCTTTTAATAAAAGGTGTCCTACAAGAGTAGATTTACCGTGATCAACGTGTGCAATAAATGCTAAATTTAAATGTTCTTTTGCTTTTGCCATATAAAAACCTCATTTAATAAATAATTAGTTTTATAAATTTTTGAATTCATATAAGTTAAGTTGTTTAAACAAATGAAAAAGAATTATATTATCTATAATTTTTCAGATGTAATCTAAAGATACTTAACTATATGTATATGATTATATTTTTTATAATATATAATTGTAATGTTTTTTTAAATAAAATATGAAAATTTTTATATAAAATTTAAACAAACTTTACAAAATAGATTATAAATAATAAAAAATAGAATTCAAAAAATAAAGAATTCTATAAATATCAAATAATAAATTAATTTTAGAATTATCCTAAGTAATGATCAGGACCATAAGGTTCTGGAGATAATCCTTTTCTTTGTCTGATTTCTTTTACAATTTGACCTTGTAATTCTCTTGGTAATCTTTCAAATCCTGCCATTTCAGTAGACCATAAACATCTACCAGCAGCAGCAGATCTAATATCACCAGCAAAACCAAACATTTCAGCTACAGGAACTTTAGATTCAATATCTACCATGTCACCTTCTTGTTCCATATTTACAATTTGACCTCTTCTGTTTTGAATCTCTCTAGTACAAGCACCCATATAATCAGAAGGAGTGTTAATAAATACTTTTTGTACAGGTTCAAGGAGTGCAGGTTGAGCTAACATCATAGAACCATAAATAGCTTTTCTAATAGCAGGTAAAACTTGTGCAGGACCTCTATGAACTGCATCTTCGTGAAGTTTTGCATCTACAAGTTTAAATTTCATACCCATAGCTATTTCATTTGCTATTGGACCACTAGCTAATGCAGATTCAAATCCTTCAATTAAAAGTTCTCTTACTTCATCTAAGTACTGAATACCACGAGTAGCATTAATAAATAAACATCTACTATAGACATCCCATACTCTTCTAGCTTCTTCTTTATCTAAACCATGTTCCATAAAGAGATTAGCTTCTTCTTTACCTTTAACTTTACCTTCTTTGATATCTCCATTTTGAAGAGCTTCAAACATAACACTATCTAAAGGTTCAATTTCAAGATAGAACCTATTATGTTTGTTAGGAGATTTACCTTCAACTGGACCAGCAGTTCCAGCAACAGTTTCTCTGTATACTACAATAGGTTCAGAAGTCTGAATATCTACACCTTTGTTATTAATTCTTACACCAATAACTTCTAAGTGAAGTTCTCCCATACCTGAAACTAAATGTTCACCAGTTTCTTCATTAATTTCAACATGAATAGTTGGATCTTCTTTAGCAGTCTGTCTTAATACTTCAATAAGTTTTGGTAAATCTTTAGTGTTTTTAGCTTCTACAGCAACAGTAACTACTGGTTCAGATATGTGTTCTAAACCTTCAAATTCTTTAATTTTTTGGTTAGGATCACAAATAGTTTCACCTGCAGTAGCTCCTTTAGCACCAGTAATATATACAATATTACCCGCAGGAACTTTTTCAGTAGATACTCTTTCTGGACCGAAGTATACACCTACTTGTTGTACTCTAGATTTTGCTTGACTACCTACTAAGTATACTTCACTACCTGGTTCAACAGTACCACCATAAACTCTACCAGTAGCTACTTCACCAGCATGTTTATCAACAGATACATTAGTAACCATTACAGCTAAAGGACCTTCAGGATTAGTATTAATCATAGTTTGACCTGCTTCACTTTCAATATCTCCATCCCAAATATTAGGACATCTATATTTTTGAGAAACATTAGGAGAAGGTAAATGATCAACTACCATACTTAATAACACATCAGCTAAAGGTACTTTTTTAGCTAAATCTTTTTGTTTTTCCTCATTACAATAATCAATAATATCTTTAAAGTTGATACCAGTTTCTTGCATCATAGGAACATTAATTGCCCAGTTATGGTATGCAGAACCAAATGCAACACTACCATCAGTTACATCAACACCCCATTCATCTTTCATATCTTCAGAAACCATACTTTTAATTAATTTATTAGCTTCAAGAATGATTTTCATGAATTTATTAGATAATTCTTCAGGCCCTAATTTTACTTCATTAATTAATCTATCTACTTTATTAATAAATAAAACTGGTTTAACTTTTTCTTTTAAAGCTTGTCTTAATACAGTTTCAGTTTGTGGCATAATACCTTCAACAGCACAAACTACAACTACTGCTCCATCGACAGCCCTCATAGCACGAGTTACATCTCCACCAAAGTCAACGTGCCCTGGAGTATCAATAAGATTAATAAGATATTCTTGATTTTTATATTCATGAACCATAGATACGTTTGCAGCATCAATAGTAATCCCACGTGCTTGTTCTTGTTCATCGAAATCTAAGAATCTTTGATCACCAGCAAGTTCTTCAGAAATCATACCTGCACCTGCTAAAAGATTATCAGATAAGGTAGTTTTACCATGGTCAATGTGTGCACAAATACCAATGTTTCTAATGTGTTCTGGTTCATACATTAATTCTTTGATTTTTGCAATCATTTTGTCTCGTCTACTCACATAATCACCTAAACATATGTATTATTATATATTTTCGTGTAAATTATAAAATTAATTATAAATACTAACTACATTTAATCAAAACTAAAGAATCTTATAAATTAAAAATATAAGATTCTATAAAATAAAGATTAAATTTAATAAATTAAAAAAAGCAACTAAAATTAGTGTGCTGCTTTTGCAACTCTTTCTTTTTCTTCTTTTTTCTGTAAAGCGAAACTTCTAGTGTCTTCTTCAGAAGCAAAAATTAACTCATTAGCTAAACATTCAGCTACAGATTTTCTGTTTTTGAAAGCAGATTGTAAAGTTCCTCTAGTAATAAAACCTAAAGAAAGATCTACTCTTCTTTGTGGAGAAATATCTACTGCTACTTGGTATCCAATACCACCATATTTAATACGAGTAGTTTCTTCACGAGGAGAAGTATTTTCAACAGCAGTAACCAAAACTTGAATAGGATTCTTTTTAGTTCTTTTGTTAATAATTTCTAAAGATTCTTTTACAATATTATATGCTTTATTTTTCTTACCAGAGTTTCTTTCAGTTCTCATGATTTTATTCATTAATCTTTCAACAATAGAAACTTTAGATTTAGCAAATTGTCTTTTAACATGTCTACCTGAAGTGTGAGGAACAATAGTTTCGTCTAAGCATATGTATCTTTTTAAGCCTAAGTCGTCTACTTCAACTTCATCAAGATCCCATTTATTAAATAATTTATTACTCATAAAACTACCTCAATTATCTTACTGGTTTATCAATTTTTCCACTAACCATTTCAGATAAAGCCACATTATTAACTTTACTGACTTTCCAACGAACTCCAGGAATATCTCCCATAGATCTTCCAGAAGGTCCACCAATACCTTCAATCATAACTTCATCGTGCTCATCAATGAAACCAATAGCACCATCACCTGGTGCAAAAGCAGTTAATTGTTTACCATTTTTAATCAATTGAACACGAACACATTTACGAATTGCAGAGTTAGGTTGTTTTGCTTCGATTCCTACTTTCTCAATAACAATTCCTCTAGCTTGAGGTGCTCCTTCAAGAGGATCTGCTTTTACATCTAAACGTAAAGCTCTTCTCTTATAATCTACATCTTTCCATTTAAAGTTTTGTCTATTCTTCTTAAGCTTTTTAGCAGCAAAAAGTCCTGGCATATTTATTCTTCCTCTTTTTTATAAGACAAATGTCTTTACCTTTTAAATTTTAATTAATTAAACTAATAATACGCCAACAGTTTAATTTAATATTTTTTAATAAAAGGTTTTTAAATAATTAAAGATTGTAATAATTAATTCCAAGATATGATAGAAATCCACCGCTGCGATTTACTAAATATCTCTCCCAAAATCATTAATAAATATTAAGTGATTAATTTAATAAATTAAATAATTTAGAATTTAAAATGAAATATATAGCAATCAAAACTTCTACATAAATTAGAAAAAGTTATATAATCTATTTTATGTAATAAAACTAATATTTTCTAAAAACAATGAAGAAGCTTAAGAAAATATTAGTTGATT
>JAZLLL010000185.1:0-8377 GCA_045598125.1 Methanobrevibacter sp.
AGGATTTCCATGCTGGTAATTATACTGTTAATTTGACTTATAATGGTAATGATGATTATAATCCTAGTGTGAATACTTCTAATGCTGAGGTTATTCCTTTGGATACTGTTGTTAGTGCTGGTAATGTTTCTGGTAAGCCTGCTGAGACTGTGACTGTTGATGTTAGTGTTGTGGATGAGAATGGTAATCTTGTTCGTGATGGTAATGTGACTGTTGTTTTACCTGATGGTTCTAATGTTACTGTTAGTGTTGTTAATGGTAGTGCTAGTGTTGATTGGACTATTCCTGAGGATTTCCATGCTGGTAATTATACTGTTAATTTGAATTATAATGGTAATAATGATTATAATCCTAGTGTGAATACTTCTAATGTTGAGGTTTCTTTTGCATTTGTTTACCTTGTTTTGATTAATAGTGATTTCTATAATCTTAATGTTGGTGATGTTGTTACTGCTATGTATAAGTTGGGTAATAATGGTACTCGTGTTGCTAAGGATGTTTATGCATTCTTTAAGATTCCTAAGGGTTTGAGTTTTGTTTCTGCTTCTGTTGATTCTGGTTCTTATTCTTGGAATGCTAAGTCTAGGGTTTTAACTTGGTATTTGCCTGAGCTTCTTGTTGGTGATCCTTTCATCAATATTACTGTTAGGGCTGAAGTTCCTGGTACTTTTGTTATTGTTCCATCTTTAGAGTGTGATGATCCTTATTATATTAATGGTAATGTGACTATTGTTGTTGAGGATGTTCCTTCTAATGTTACTAACAACACTCCGGTTAATAATGATACTCCTGTTGTTGAGCCTAAGGTTTCTAATATGTTGAATACTGGTAATCCTTTGGCTTTATTTGTTGTGTCTTTATTAATTTTATTAGTTGGTATGTATAGACGTGAAAATTAGTTTTTTTTTAAGGGATTTTTTCCCTTTACTTTATTTTTTTTAGTTAATTATAACTTATTTTATTATTTGATTTTTATTAATGGATTTTACTACTTTTTTTTAATCAATTTTTATAAAATTTTTAATTTATTTTTATTCTAAATTTCTTTTATCCATAAGTTTATATATTATCTTCCATATATTGTATAATAATATAAATTTTAGTTATTTGATATTTGATTTATATTTAATTGATTTAAAACTAATTTGGTTTTATAATTTAATTCATTTAAAAGAAATAATTTGAGTTTTAAATATTATATGAATTTAATTTGGAGGAATATGTTTGCTTTTATTAATAAGTCCTATAAATAATGAAGAAGCAATTGAATCTATTGAAGGTGGAGCAGATATTGTTGATGTTAAAAATCCAAAAGAAGGTTCTCTTGGAGCTAATTTTCCATGGGTTATAAAAGATATTAGAAATCTTACTCCTGAAAATATGCTTGTAAGTGCTACTTTAGGTGATGTTCCATATAAACCGGGAACTGTTTCTTTAGCTGCAATGGGTGCTTTAGTTTCTGGTGCAGATTATATTAAAGTTGGATTATATGGTACTAAAAACTATGAAGAAGGAGTGGAAGTAATGAAAAATGTAGTAAAAACAGTTAAAGATAATAATTCTAATGCTACTGTTGTTGCTTCTGGTTATGCTGATGCACATAGAGTAGGTGCTGTAAGTCCTTGGGATATACCAAAAATAGCTAAAGATTCTGGAGCTGATTTGGCGATGTTGGATACAGCAGTTAAAGATGGAAATACTTTATTTGATTATCTTGATATTGATGATTGTAAAAGATTCACTGAAGAAGCTCATGGATATGGTCTTAAAGTTGCTTTAGCAGGTTCTGTTAAAAAAGATCAATTAAAACCATTATATAATATTGGTTGTGATGTTGTAGGTGTTAGAGGAGCTGCTTGTGTTGGTGGAGATAGAAACACTGGACATATTGATAGAACTGCAGTAGCTGAATTAAAAGAACTTTTAAATTCTTTTGAATAATTTTTCTTAAAAGTTAATAATTTAATATATGATTTTTTATAATTTTTTTTATTTTATTTGGTAAATGGTTAGGGATAAACTTTAAAATGTTTTAGGTGGGATTTTATGTTTTCAGATAAAATTTTAAATGCAAAACCAGGATACACATATGATGATTTTTTACTTGTACCAAATGCATCTTGGATTGAAGCTAAAGATGTAGATACTACAGTAAATTTAACAAATAATATTAAATTAAACATACCGATTATGAGTGCTGCAATGGATACAGTTACTGAGGCTCGTTTGGCTATTGCTCTTGCTCAAGAAGGTGGTGTTGGAGTTATACATAGAAATATAACTCAAGAAGCTCAAGTAGAAGAAGTTAAAAAAGTTAAAAATGCAGAGGATATTACTGTACGTGATGTTGTTACTATTAATCCAGATTCTTCTATTGAAACTGTTCAAAATATTATGGAAAATGAGTCTATAAGTGGTCTTCCAGTTATAGAAAATGATAAAATTGTAGGTATTATTAGTAAAAGGGATGTAAGACCTATAATTAAATCTGGAGCTAGTAAGCAAGTAAAAGATATTATGACTTCAGATGTTGTTACTATTAAGGAAAATATAACTCCTGAAGAAGCTTTAGATATTGCTTATGAAAATAAAGTTGAGAGACTTCCTGTAGTTAATGAAGAAGGAAGTCTTGTAGGTATTTTAACTATTAAAGATATTTTAAATCAAGATCAACATCCTAATGCAGCACGTGATGATAATGGAAAATATTTAGTAGCAGCTGCATGTGGTCCTTTTGATTTAGATAGAGCTATGGCTTTAGATGAAGCAGGGGCAGATATTATATCTATTGATTGTGCTCATGCTCATAATATGAATGTAGTTAAATTTGCAGAAACTATTAAAGATAATATTGAAGCAGATTTATGTATGGGTAATATTGCTACTTCTCAAGCTGCAGAAGACTTAATTGCACATGGTGCAGATGGTCTTAAAGTAGGTATTGGTCCCGGTTCTATCTGTACAACTCGTATTGTTGCAGGTATTGGTGTTCCTCAATTAACTGCTATTGCGGATGTTGCAGATGTTGCGAATGAAGAGGGCATTCCTGTAATTGCAGATGGTGGTCTTAGATATTCTGGAGATATTGCTAAGGCTATTGGTGCAGGGGCAGATGTTGTAATGCTTGGAAATTTACTTGCTGGAACATTAGAGGCACCTGGTGATGTTGTTACTATGAATGGTAGAAAATTCAAACAATATCGTGGAATGGGTTCTATGGGGGCAATGACTGGTGGTTCTGGTGGAGGAGCTGACAGATATTTCCAAGAGTTGGATAAAACTTCATCTACTCAAATGAAACATTCCAAATTAGTTCCTGAAGGTGTTGAAGGTATTGTTCCTTATAAAGGAACTATTAATGAAGTTGTTTTCCAATTAGTTGGAGGATTAAAATCTTCAATGGGTTATTGTGGAGCGAAAAATATTAAAATTATGAAAGAAGTAGCTAATTTTGTTAGAATTACTTCTAGTGGTATTAAAGAGTCTCATCCTCATGATTTTTTAATTACTAATGAAAGCCCAAATTATCCCACTTTAGATCAATAATATTTTAAATATTTTATTTTTTTTTAAATTATACTCTTATGACTTATTTAAATTTATAACTTATGGTATAATTAAATTATTTTATTAGATATTTATCTAATTATTCTATTTTTTTTATTTTAATTATTAACTAAGGGAGGTTTTAAAATAGATTATATTAATTATAATGACTATGATTACTCTGAAGATAATTTAAAAAGAATTGTTCCAGATACAAGTGCAATTATTGAAGGGAATATACTTAAAATTATTAAAGAGAAAGAATTGAATTATCCAGAGATAATAATTCCAGAAGCAGTAATTGCAGAACTTGAAAATCAAGCTAATAATCATAGGCCAACAGGTGTAAAAGGTCTTAAAGAAATTAAAAAACTACAAGAATTAGCAGATAAGGGTGAAATTGCTATTAAAATTACAGGTAGGAGACCTAATAAATTTGAAAAAGATAATGCAAAACTTGGTGAAGTAGATAGTTTAATTAGGGATGTTGCCAAAACTGAGCTTGCATTACTTGTTACATCTGATAAAATACAAGCCCAAACTGCAGAAGCTCAAGGAATTCCAGTTATTTATACTGCTCAAGAATTTAAAGGAAATATGGAACTTAAAATTGAGAAATTCTTTGACAGCGAAACAATGTCAGTTCATCTTAAAGAAAATGTTCCTCCAATGGCTAAAAAAGGAAAACCTGGTGCAGTTAGGCGTGTTAAACTTGCAGAAGAAGCTTTTAATTATAAACAATTAGAAAATATTGCTGAGGAAATACTTGAAAAAGAAAGATATGATCCTAAAACTTATCTTGAAGCAGATATGGATGGTGCTATTGTTATACAATCAAGGAATCTTAGAATTTCAATAGCTAGACCTCCTTTTTCAGAAGCCTTAGAGATTACTGCTGTTAGACCTGTAGCAGAAGTTTCAATTGAGGATTATAATATTTCTGCTGAACTTTTAGAACGTTTTAAAAATAGTGCAAGAGGTATTTTAATCTCTGGTTCTCCAGGTGCAGGTAAAAGTACTTTTGCACAAGCAATAGCTAAATTTTATGATGAGGATATGAATAAAATTGTGAAAACTATGGAAACTCCAAGAGATTTACAAGTTGCTGATACAATTACTCAATATTCTCCACTTGAAGGAGATATGGAGAATACTGCAGATATTTTACTCCTTGTAAGACCAGATTTTACAATTTATGATGAGCTTAGAAAAAATCATGACTTTTCTATTTTTGCAGATATGCGTCTTGCAGGAGTTGGTATGATTGGTGTTGTTCATGCAACTCGCCCAATTGATGCAATTCAAAGAATAGCGAGTAGAGTAGATTTAGGTACTATTCCATCAATTGTTGATACTACAATCTATATTGATAATGGTGAAATTGCAGCTATTTATGAAACTAAACTTACTGTAAAAGTTCCAACAGGAATGGAAGAACGTGACCTTTCAAGGCCAGTTATTGAAGTTTTAGATTTTGAAACTGGTGAACTTGTTAATGAGATTTATACATATGGTGATCAAACCATTGTAATGGATATTGGAATGGTTGAACAATCTAAAATTGATAAAATGAAAAAAGAAAAATCTCCTGTTCAACTTATTGCAGAAAAAGAAATCCTTAGAAGACTTAAAAAACTTGTTCCTAAAACAGCTATGGAAGTTTCTCTTGTAAATGATAAAAGAGTAACTGTTTATGTTAATAAGAAGCATATTCCTAAGATTATTGGAAAAGGTGGAAAAAGAATAGCTGAATTAGAAAAAAAGATTGGTCTTAGTATTAATGTAGATGAGCTTGATAATGCTCCAAGTAGCTTTCAAAAACGTTTAGAAAATAAATCTCGTGATAAAAAAGCTAAAAAGTCTAAAAAAGCTAAAAAAAATTCTTTTACAGCTAAATATTCTTTTAATAATGATTTTAATGATTTCAATTCTAATTCATCAAATTACAGTTCTAAATCCAATTATAATGGTTTAGATGTTGAATTTCTTGATTCTAAAAATCAACTTAAGGATTATTCTATTAAAGATTCTCTTATTGAAGAGCTTAATCATGAATTAAAAGATTATTCTTTAAATGAAGAAGAGTTAACAAACAATTTAAGAGAAGATTTAGCTCCTTATTATGAAACTTTTGAACTTTATCCCGAAATTAGAGATAAACATGTTATTTTAAACCTTGGTAAAGAGTTTATAGGAATGGCTTTTGATATTTCAATTGAAGATAAATTTCTATTTACAGCTACTGTTGGTAAAAAAGGTTATATAAAAATAGCTAAAAATATTGATATGGCTCGAGAAATCATTGATTCAATAAATAATGGCTTAAGAATTATAGCAAGATATAGAGAAAATTAATTTAATGATTATAACTAAGTTTAAATTATATTAATATATAAAAATCTAGAGGAGAATTATAATGAAAATAGGAGTATCTGCACTTGCAACAGCTATGGAGAAGTTTGAAGATGAAATTGATTATTATATAAATCTTGGCTTAGATTGTATTGAGATTTTACATGATTTTCCAAATGATGAATTTGATATTGATATTTTAAACTCTTATGATGTTAATTATTCGATTCATTCTCCCTTTAATGATGTTAATATAGCTTCTATTGATAAACATATTAGAAAAACTTCTATAAATGAGATAAAAGCATCAATAGATCTTGCAAATAAGATTGATAGTGAAATTGTTGTTATTCATCCAGGTAAAATTAGCTATGGTGCAAGATCTTATGAAGATTTAGTCTATAAACTTAATGATGAAGCTTTTAAAGAATTATCTATTTGTGCAAATGATGCTGGAGTTTATCCTTGCTTTGAGAACATGCCTAATATTGAAGGCTTTATGTATAAAGATGTAGCTAAACTTAATAAAATTGTTGAAGAAGTTGAGGGATATATAACTTTAGACATTGGTCATGCACATACAAATGGTTACATCCCAGAAGATCTTTACTTCGATAGAGTAAAACATATTCATGTTCATGATAATGATGGTAATGATGATACACATATCACTTTAGGTGAAGGAACTTTTAATTTAAATAAGTTCTTTGATTACTTTAGTAAAAATAATTATTCCTATATATATCTACTTGAGTTGCATACTAAAGAATCAATAAAAAACAGTTTAGATTTTATGAAAAATTTATAATTTTTTTATTTTTTACTTTCTTATTTTTTTTATTTTTTTTAAAATTCATATCCTAATATTTTTATATAGTTTTTAAAATCAATATCTTAATATTTATATAGTTATAGAAATAAAATATTATATAGTTGCATTTTATAAAACTAAATTAATAAGGTGATTTTTATTAAATGGAATAAACTTTTTGTGTGTATAATTATTTTACTTATAGGTTGTATCTGTGTAGGGTCTACATTTGCAGCAGATGTATCTGTAAGTGATGTAGATAATGATGTAAATTTGTTAAGTGCAAGTTCTGATTTAAGTCAAAAAGATATTGAAATTAATAATCTTCAAGCTGGAGAGGGTTCATTCACAGATTTAAAATCAGAAATTGATGCTGCTGAAGAAGGTTCAACTATTAACTTAACTAAAGATTATATATTTACTGATGGTGATATTCCTTTGGCTATTGATATTTTTAAATCTATAACTATTGATGGTAAAGGCCATACTATAGATGGAAATTATTCTAATTCAATATTCTATCTTGGAGCAGATAATATTATACTTAAAAATATTAACTTTGTAAATGCTTATGATACTAGTAATGGTGGTGCTATTTTAATAGCTAACTCTGCTACTGTCACTGATTGTAATTTTACTAACTGTAAATCTGGTAGTGATTATAAAGGTGGTGCTATTTGTATATTTGATTGTCCTGCTACTGTTGAGGGTTGTAATTTTGTTAATTGTAGTGCTAAAAATGGTGGAGCTATTTACTGTAGTAGTCCTAATTCTATTATAGATAATTGTAAATTTTTAAATTGTTCTGCTACAAATGGTGGAGCTATTTGCTGGAAAGGTATTGGTGGATCTATTACTGATTGTAGTTTCTCAAACAATTTAGCTAAAGATGAAGGTAATTCAATTTTTGTAAATGCTTCTAATATTTATATTTATAAAAATCAGTTTACACATACTGATGAAAATGGTGCTGACTGTGAGATATACTTGGGTAATAATGCTACAGGAGCAGATTTAATTGAAAATGTTATGTTAACTGAATCTCCATCTATTTATTATTATGCAGTTCATATTGGTTGTGGAGAACAGTTTGGTGATTGGGCAGATGTATTCCTTAAGGGTAATAATTTCAAAAATAATTGTATTTACAATGAAGGTGATATTACTTCTCCAATTAGAATGGTATTTGATTCCAAAGTAGTTAAAAAAGGTGAAAAAGCACTTATTACAGGTACTATTTATGATGATAATGGAAATTATATTTTATCTGCTGGTGATGTAATTGCTTATTTAAATGATGATGCGTCTAGAGGGTATAAAGGAGATTTATGTGATTTATTTTACTATTTCTATATACCTACTAAAGATTTAAAACCAGGGGTTTACAAACTCACTTCTTCTATTCGTGAAGAAAATGAGGATGTTACTTTTGAAGGTAATTTAACTGTTTTACCTGTTGATAAACCAAATCCAAAACCAATTCCAAAACCAAATCCTAAGATAAACCCTAAAAATCATAATAATCAAAATGGAATTCCAATGGAACATGCAGGTAATCCATTATTTGTTTTATTAATTAGTTTAGTTACTATTGGTTTAGGTTCTTTAAAACGTAAACTTTAAAATTAAATATTATTTAGGGGAATTTTTCCTCTTTTTTTTACTTTT
>JAZLLL010000186.1:0-14603 GCA_045598125.1 Methanobrevibacter sp.
GTATTATTTATGTAGAATAAACTAATTTGTTCTTAAATTTTTTATTATTAAAGATAAATAAAAAATTAGTTATAAATTTTAAATTATAAATTAATCAGTTTTTTATTTTATAATTTATTTATAATTAGCCTCTTTGGATTAAATCCACCAGTTTTAAATAATTTTAAAAAAGTTTTAAATAAATTAAAACCCGCCCATAAAGGTTATTATTAGATTTTTATTTTATAGTATTTAAAACTTTGTTTATTGGTAAAAAATCAGGTTTTTATATTATTATATTTTAAATTTTTATATTCTTCATAAATAATACATGATTTTGGTATCTTTCTAAGACTTCTTCTATACTACCTTCATCATCTATTATTTTTATCCCAAATTTTTTTGCATAAATTTCTGCTTTTATTCCATGTTGTTTTACAATTACTACTTCACAATCTTCAATTGAATTTAGTACTTTCTGATTTTGATGTTTAGATTCTGGATTTATTTTAACTAATCTTTGCTCGAGGAATTCACTTGTATTTTTTTCTTGATTAAAGTTATAAATATATAGTGAGCTAGATTTACCCAAATGAGTATTAACTTCTTTTCCATTACTTGAGGCTATAGCTATTTTCATATTTTCCCTCTTATTTTATTTTTCATTCTTATTCGAATTATGCATATAATACTCTTTCAATTTCTTCATTATCTTTAACATATGTTTTACAATTCATTATTATAAATAATTCATCTGCATAGTTTAATATCAAATCATCATTAGGAATCAAGGTATCTTCATTTCTAACTATAGAAACTATTAATGCAGATTGGGGTAAAGGTAACTCTGAAATTTTTGTTCCAATATATTTACAATCATGTTGGATTACATATTCTCCAAGTCTACTTTTGCTTTCATCATAGTCAATTTTACTATTTTTTAACAGAAGTTTATTCAATATTGATTCGTATATTCCTTTATTTCCTAATAATGTTGGAATAGTGTATGCTAGAAGAGTTACTATAATTAATCCTACTAATGCTGTTGATATTCCACTCATTTCAGAAACTAATATTATTGCAGTTATTGGGGTTCTTACAGAGCTTGCAAGCATACCTGCCATGGAAATTAGTATAATTTGATAACTTATTAATGGATTTAATCCCATTAATGGGATAACTATTGTACTAAAAATAGCTCCAATATATGCTCCAATCACTAATACTGGATAGAATATTCCTCCAGGGATTCCTGATCCAAAACAAAAGGATAAAAGTAAATATTTTATTATTAATAATGTAATTAAAATAGATAATGGGGGAATACTTAGTTCTAGTAAATGCATCATTTTGTGACCTCCTCCCATAACATCTGGTAAGAAGAATCCAACAATTCCAGTGAGTATAAAGGTGATTGCAAACTTTAATTCTAGAGGGATGCTGAGTTTATCCCATAATTCTGAAGATTTTATTAGTCCAGTATTATAAATATATCCTGCAATACCCATGAGTATTCCAAGGATTATTAAAATCCAATAATAATTTAAAGGAACATTTATTGGTTTAAATAAGAATAGAGGATTTTGTCCGAATATCCATTTGGATATAAGATCAGCAATTATGACTGCAATAAGACCTACAAAAACAATGGTTTTATCAAAATTTTTACTAATAGTTTCAATAGTAAATATAACTCCTGATATTGGTGCATTGAATGTTGCAGCAATTCCTGCACCACTTCCACAAATTAATGATCTATTTTCACAAGTTTTAGAACTATTTAATCCTTTTGAAATTCCTTTTGATACCATAGCACCTAATTGTACTGAGGGGCCTTCTCTTCCTAATGGTAATCCTGCAAGGAGTGCAATTGTCCCTCCAATAAATTTACTTACTAAAACTTTCCACCATTTAGAATTATAATATCCTTTAACCTCTCCAATAACTTGAGGAATTCCACTTCCTTTACTTATAGGTTCCCATTTCATAAGTATTCCTGTTATTATTCCCATAAAAGCCAGAATTATAAACCATAGGATGATTAATAAATAATCTTCTTTTATAAAATTAAATATTGAAAAGAATATATTTTCAGAACTACTAAGAGCATATCTATATGATGAAACAATAATTCCTGAAGCTATTCCAATTAAAATTCCTTCAATGATTAATCTTATATAATATTTATCATCTTTTATAAGAGCTCCATAGGTTTTATTCATCATTCTCATTTTATCACTATTCCTAAGTGTTCTTTAAGTAATTAGATAAGATTTAATCAAATTTAGTTTTTTAAGATTTAAGTAGGATATTATTTAATTTTTAAAATTAGTAGGATTTAAGAGTTAAATCTATTAATTTTTTAATCTTTAATTTTTTTTATTAACTTCGCTACATTAGATCCAAATAGTTTAATAGTGTTTATACCTTCTTTATCTTCATATGCAGTTCCTTCAGGACCTGCGAATACAATATTCCAATAATTAGATCCTGGAATAATCATTCCATTTATTGAGAAGAACATATTCATTTCTTGTAAAGTTAAACTTTGTCCTCCTCTTCTTGCGACTGCTATAGGTCCACCAACCATCCAATCTAAAAATTTGTCAGTTCCTCTAGAAACTTTCCCAATTCTTTGAAGAGCACTCATAATGTCTCCTCTTGCAGTACCAAAGTAAACAGGGGTTGCTGGAATAAAACCATCAGCATTTCTTATTTTTTCAATAATTTCATCTAATCCATCATTTAATATACAATTTTTAGTTTCTACACATTTTCCACAAGCAATACAAGAGTGTATATTTTTATTTTTAAGAGTTAAAATTTCAGTTTCAACACCATGGGATTCAATTGATTTGGCACATACTTTTAAAACATCTAATGTGTTACTTTTTGCTCTTGGACTTCCATTTAATAAAATTACTTTTGCCATTTTTAATCTCCTAAATAATTAGTTTTAATTTATTTATTATTTTTTTATCTTTTTTAGTTAGTTTTTTAGTTTAAGATTTTTAGTTAAGTCTATCTTATTATTCCTCCAAAACCTTGTATTATATGTTTACATTTTTCTATAGCTTCATTATTTAATCCAGATATTTCATAAGTATAATTTATATGATTTTCTTCAATTTGAGGGCCATTATAAATATCTATAAGTTCTACATTGGTTATATTTAGTACATTATTTAAAGTTTCTTTAATAAGTTCTTTATCTGAATGCTCTGAAAAAACACAACTTATAGATTGTTTGTAAATTTTTTGATTATTTACTTTCCATTTAAATATTTCTTCTTCAGTTAATATTTTTACATTAGCTATTTTTAAATTTTCAACTTTTTTGGATGTTTTAAGTTTAAGGGAGTTTGTATTTATTTCTTCTAAAATACCAATATGTATTTTTCCAGAGTAAATATGCTTAAGACCTATTTCTTCACCTACTGAGTTTTGTAAAGTATTGAATTCTTGGGTAAGGGAATTAATTGCTTTATCACTTCTCCCTAATGCATTTTGGATATCTCCCATATTTTTTGTTGCTTTAATGGCGATATCGACAAATGAATCTATGTCTTCATTTGAAATGGTTTCTTTTAATTCATTTACAGCATCTGAAAGTGCTTGGCGGATTTTTTCCCCACTTTTATTTTCGTATTGGATTGAATAAGTAAGGTGAGGATTTTGTGATACAATTCTTGCAATTGTATCAATCATTAAATTATAAATTGGACTTTCATAATCTTCAGTATCTTTTATATTTACCTTAAGTTTTTCAATTGCATATGCAGTTGCAATATAAGAAAAATGAGTAAGAACTTGAACAATACTCATCATATCATCATGATGTTTAGGATTTGTTTCAATAATTCTCATTTTTTTATCAGATAAATATTTATGAACTTTAGGATACCATTTTCCTTTAGATAATGGTGTTAAAACAATAACTTGTCCATTTAAGTTTGTTGTTCTTGGACCAAAAATTGGATGAGTTGGGATAAATTCAATTCCTTCATCTTTTTTAGAAGCTAAATTTTGTTTCATTGTTTTGGAAGGTCCTTCTTTAACTGATGTAACATCAATCATTAATGAGTTTTTTGGCATATATTGTGATAATTCTTTTATTATTTTTTGAGTAATATCTATAGGTACTGAAATTATAATAATATTACTATTTTGAACAACTTTTATATTATCATTAGAATAATTAACTCCTATTTCTTTACTTACTTTTTTTCCTACATTTTTATCTCTTCCAGTTATAGTAACCTCAAAGTTATCTTCTTTCAAATGCCATGCTAAAGTTTTTCCTAAACCTTTAGTTCCACCAATTATTCCAATTTTCATATTTTTTCCTTTTAGATTTTTTAGTTTTTTAACAATGCGTAGTAATGAGGTATTTATTTAATATTAGTTATTGATTTTATATTTTATTTAATATATTAATATTAATTTATTGATTAATTATATATAACTTTATAATTATATTATTATTATAATTATTTATATTCAATCGTATTTATTCATTATTTTTTAATATTAATATCTCTAAGGTGAAATTGTGAAAATAACTTATCAAGATAAAAAAAAAGGAATTATTGAACTTCTTCCAGAAACTTTAGATGATTTATGGCATTTATCTCATATTATTTCTGAAGGGGATATTATATCTTCTAAAACAACAAGAAGAATTCAAGATAATACGGGAGATAAGTTAAGAAGTGATAGGGGGGTTAAAAAAACTTTTACATTAAGTGTTAATGTTGAAAATATAAGTTTTCATTTATTCACTGGTAAACTTAGGATTATTGGTTCTATTGTTAAGGGTCCTGAAGATTTGATTCCATTAGGGTCTCATCATACAATTGAAGCTAAATTAAACACTCCTTTAAGGATTGAAAAAGAAAAATGGTCAAAATATGTTTTAAATAGGATTAATCAATCTATTGAATCTTCTAAGAAATTATCTTCAATAATTGTTCTTTTAGAAGATGATACTGCTGATTTAGGTCTTATGAGACAGTTTGGTATTGAGTATTTTGGACCGATTGTAGGTAATATTTCTGGTAAAAGGATTCTCTCTAAAAATAGGAATAAAAATATTGAAAAATTTTATCAGACAATTGTTGATTCTCTTTTGAAGTTTGATGAAGTACAAACAATAATTATCGCAGGACCAGGATTTTATAAAAATGATTTTTTAAAATTTTTAGAAAATAAATATTCAGATTTAGCTAAAAAATCTATTTTGGAAAGTACTGGATCAGGTGGTCGTGTAGGTATTCATGAAGTTCTTAAAAAAGGAGTTGTTGAGAAATTAGCTACTGAAAATAGGATTGCATTTGAAATTTCTGCTATGGATTCTGTTTTAAAAGAAATTGCTCAGTCTTCTCCATTAGTTGTTTATGGTAAAAAACAGGTTATTGAAAGTATTAATTTAGGAGCTGTTGAAAAATTACTTGTTTTAGATAATATTATTCGTAGTGAAAATTTAGAAGATAAAATGAATATGGTGGAAAATATGTCTGGGGATGTTTTAGTTGTAAGTAGCCAACATGATGGAGGTAAACAACTTGAAGCCCTCGGGGGTTTAGTTGCTACTTTAAGATACCCTATATCATAATATTGATTATAATTCATTTTATTTATTATATTGAAATTTAATAAATTAATATTATGTTTAATAATTTATTAAAATCTAAGAATTTGATAAGCTATATCTGTAGAGGGATGGACTTCTAAAAATTTATCAAAATCTTCTTTTGTAAAGTTATTATTCATAAGAAATGCAAGATATGCAGTAGTTTCAACTGCAGAAGGAGAAATTGAACTTATTTTTTCTATAGTTTCATTTTCTTCATTAATTGAAAGTTTGGTTATTCCTGTTTCTCTATTTAATACTCTCCAAAAGGCATTAGGTCCTCCAGATCCAGGTAAAATAATATTTGATATTTTTTTATCATCATTATATTCTCTTATATTTGGACTAAATTTGTACTGATTTATTTTTTGTGTAAAACCAACATCTAAATCTAAAGTTAAGGATTGGGGAACAATAATGTTTTCTATTTTATTTAAATATCCTGCCATATTTCGTGCTGCAGAAATTCCCTCTCTTCTTGCAACAGGAGTTAAATTTAATCCTCCAATACAATCTCCTGCAGCATAAATATTTTTATTAGAAGTTTCTAAAAATTCATTTACTTTTATAGAACCATCTTCATTTAATTCAACAAAATCTTTGATTATTTCAGTATTAGGGTGTCTTCCTATAGCTATTAATGTTTTTCCTGAAAATTCGCCTTTACTTGTTATAATTGAATTTTCTTTTATCTCCTCAATATTTGTGTTTTCATAGATATTTATCTCTTTTAGAAGATTTTCAACAACATATTTTTTTATATCTTCATCTAAATCTTTTAGTAATCTAGTTCTTACAAACATATTTACTTTACATCCAAAAGATGAAAATATATTTGAAAGTTCAGTTGCTATGATTCCTCCTCCGATAATATTAAGTGTTTTAGGCAATTTTTCTATATTTAGAATATCTGAACTAGTTATTGCAAATTTAGTTCCTTTAATATTGGGAATATTTGGTTTTGCTCCCGTAGCTATTAATAATTTTTTACATTTATATATATTTTCTTCATTCTCTTTTATCTTAACTTTAATTATAATTTCATCATCATTCACTTCTTTAATTTCTGCTTCTCCATAAAGTATGGTGTTATTTACAGATTCATTTTCATTTTGATTTATGTATCTAAATATTTTTTGAGTTTCTTTTACTTTTTCAGTTGCATTTTTATAGTTAAAATTAATATTTCCATTTATAAATCCTAAATTTTCATATCTTTGAAAACTTTTTATAAATTTACTTATATCTGTTAGGGCACAAACGACCATACATCCTTCATTACAACATGTTCCTCCTAGGTGTTTCTTTTCAATAAGTAAAACTTCTTCATCTAATTTACCTAATTCTAATGAAGCTAACCTTCCTGCAGGACCTCCTCCAATAACTATATTCTTAACTTCTATTATGTTATTCATATTATCACTCAATTTATTTTAATAAGTTTTTAATAATATTTTAATAAATTTAATAATATTCTAATATTTTGTATTATACTTTTTATTATACTTTATTAGATATAATTACATTTTATATCTCTTTATTTTAATAAGTATTATATATTAGTAAAATAATAAATATTCATTATTAACTTTGTTTATATTTAAAATTCTGTTTATATTAAAGGTTGTGTTTTATGTATTTTCAATTAATACTTGTATTTTTAGTATCTTTTTTTGGAACTGGAATTCTAAATATTATATTTAGATTTTTTGGTCAAAGAGGGTATATGGGTAATTTATTTCAAAATATTAGGGGAGGAACACCTCGTGCTATTGGGATTATACCATTTATTTTAATTAGTTTATTTTTACCTCAAGGTTTTAATGATCTTGTTTTAATTATAGGTATTTGTGCATTAATTGATGATATTGTTGGTAGAAGAAAGTTAGGAATGTTACCTATAGAGCTAGGTCAACTTGTTCGAGGTATAGGTATGTTATGTGTTATAGGATTAGGATACCCTATTATGGGGATTTCTTCTATTTTAGTTGCATTTTTAGTCCAACCTATTAATATTTCAGATATGCAACCTGGAACTACATGTAATGTTGTCATTATTATGAGTTTATTTACTATACTTGCTACTTTAATGTTAGGTGTAGGTTCAGTATTTGAAATTCCTGCATATTACACTCCTCTTGTGGTTTTAGTTGCTTGTTTAGGTTATGCTCCTTTAGATTATTTAGGCAAAATAATGATGGGGGAAGTTGGAAACCATTCTTTTGCTATTGCATTAGGAATTTCTTTTTATATTCTTGGAGGATTTATAGGAACATTAATATTAACTATTGTAACTGCATTTTTAATTGCATACTTTAGAAGATATAATTTAACCAGATTCTTAGTTTCAAAATTACGTATTTCAAATCCTACTTATGGAGATTTGATTATGGATATTTTAACTGGTGGTGGTTTAGGGGATCTTGTAAGAAAAATCATTTTAGGAGAAAAACAGTATGATGTGAATAATCCAATACTTATTGTTCTTGGATTTAGAAGATTACTTTATAATCCATTTGCTCCTAATAATACTCAATATTTTTCAAATAAGATTACAAGTAAACCTAATCTTAGAAGATATTATTAAATCTTATTATTTTATTTTATAAATTTCAGGTGGCTATTATTTGAAAGCTTTATTATTTATAACTGGTAGAGGAATGGGTGGAGATGCTATGAATGCATTAAATATTGCACGTAGTTTAGAATCTTGTGGTGTTCAATGTGAATTAGTTCTTGATTCGGATGCTCCGGGTTTATTGTTTAAAAAATATGAGTATACTTGGATTAAATCAAGTATTCCTCAGGCGGGGGGTTCTGCTTTTACAAAAATTAAAGCTATTAAAGCAGGAATTAAAGCTATTCGAGCTGTATTTTCAGGTATTAGAATTATTAAAAAAACAAAAGCAGATGTTGTTGTTGGTATTATTGGGGGAGGGGCTGTTGTTGGATGTCTTTCAGCTAAAATTGCAAGAGTTCCTGCTGTAGCTATGATTGATACTCCTTTAGATACCAAAATTTGTACTAAATTAAATAAATGTATTGTTTTACCTGAAGCTCAACTTTTTAAACAAGAAATCTTACCTTCTAATGTTGAAAAATCATTTTTCCCACTTACTCCTGGACTTACTCAAGGTAATAAAGAGAATGGTTTAAATAAAATTAAAGAGCATCTTTCTAATTTAAAAGCAAAAGATAAAAATACTGAAATACCTTCATTCGATAAAAATAAAAAAACTATTCTATTTTCATCAGGGTCTTCTTTATTTGAATTAACTGCTAAAGGAATTGCAAATTTTGCTAAAGTTGCTGAAGAATATAATATTGTTTTAGTTGGAACTCCTCTTAAAGATTCTTATTTAGAATATGTTGATGAATCTAAGGTTATTAACTTAGGTTATATTGATTGGATTCGAGATTTATATGCTTGTGTTGATTTAGCAGTTTTAACTGATGATGGGGTGATGATTCAAGAAGCTATGGCTTGTGAATTGCCTGTTGTAGCTTTAACTAAAGTTAAATATGGTAGATATCACAATATGGAAAGTATTTTCCCAGGTGCAGTTATTGAGGCAGATTTTAATCAACTTAATGAAAAAATTTTTTATGCATTGAATAATTTAGATGAAATTCAAGCTAAAACCTCTTTTTATAATAAAGAAGTTTTAGTTGCGGGTGAAAAAATCGCAAATATTGTTATTGATGAAGTAAATAAATAACTTTATTTTTTTTATTTCTTTTTTTTAAAAGATCAAATTTAATAATTAAAAAAATTTATATAATTAAAAAAAGTAATAACTAAACATTTATATTACTTTAATAATTTTATTAAATTTATAATATAATCATTTTATATTCATATCCTTGATTTTTTTATTAATTTAATATTTATTAAAATTATCATTATTTATTAAAGATTAAAGGAGAGATTTTATGTGTATTGCTGCACCAGCTAAAATTATTGAAATAGATACTGAATCTAATATTTGTGCTGCAGACTTTGGAGGAGTAAGACAAAATGCAAGATTAGATCTTCTTCCAGATGCAAAAATTGGAGATTATGTTCTTATTCATGCAGGTTATGCTATTGAAAAGCTAAGTGAAGAAGCAGCTAAAGAGTCTTTAGATGCTTGGAATGATTTATTAGATGTATTGGATGAAGAAGATAAGGAATGGGCTGAAAGAGTAAATCAACAGTAATTATATATTATTTGTATTATTAATTTATTTTTTTATTTTTACTATTTTTCTTATTTTTCGTGATATTTATGGAAATTCAACTTTTAAATGAATTAAATTGTCCAAAATGGGTTATAGATCATTCTATTGGTGTTTCTAATAAAGCTTTAGAAATAGCCTCTAATTTTGATAATGTGGATATTGAACTTATTAAAACTGGAGCATTACTTCATGATGTTGGTCGTTCTAAAACTAATTCTATTGAACATGCAGTAGTTGGGGCAGAAATACTTAGGAAATTAGGATTTTCTAAAGAAATTTGTTTAATTATTGAACGTCATATTGGAACTGGTATCTCAAAAGAAGAATCTGTAAAGTTAGGGCTTCCTGTTAAAAGTTATATTCCTCAAACTTTAGAAGAAAGAATAGTTTCACATAGTGATAATTTATTTAATGGTAGTGAAGAGGTCAATGTTGAGTTTACAATAAATAAATGGAAGAGGAAATTAGGTGAAAATCATCCTTCAATTAAAGAAATTCAAATTATTCATAAGGAGTTAGTTAGTCGATTTGAATGAATGTCACTATATTTGAATATTTTTTTAATTTTATACTTGATTATTAATTTTTATGATGTTAATTATTAATTTACTACTTAGTAAGTGATTTAAAATGAAAGTTATTTGTTCTGTTGATGAGTCATTGTATAGGCCTGAAGTGATTAGATGGAGGGAGAGAATGGCTATGATGAAGCCAGTAGGTGATGTAGTTGTTGTTCTTCCATGTAGTATGAAAAAACCTTATTCTAATTCTAAATCTCATCAAAAATTTAAGAGAGCTACAAAAGGATATCAGGAAGTTATTGTAACTTCTCCTTTTGGAATTTGTCCTAGAGAGCTCGAAAATACATTCCCTATTCAATCTTATGATGTTACAGTTTCTGGGGAATGGTCTTTTGAAGAGATTAAATTATCTGGAGAATTACTTAGGGAATATGTTAAAGGAAAAGAGGTTATTGCAAATGTTCATGGGGGTTATGAAAAGGTTTGTAGAGAATATCTTGAGGATTGTATTTATGTCTGCCAAGATGGAAAACCTAGTTCTCCAGATTCTATTTATCAATTAAGATTAGCTCTTAAAAAATACCCTAAAGTCAAACGTAGAGAAAGGGTTCTTAATGAGCTTAGGTCTATAGCTAAATATCAATTTGGTGAAAAAGCAGTTGATATGATTGCTGATGATGTAATTGCTAAAGGTAGGTATCATAAAAATATTTATGATGGGGGCAAACAATTAGCTCTTTTAAATAGGGATACTGGTTTATATACTCTTAATTTAGAAGGTGGAAAGCGTCTTGCTGATTTGGGAATTAAAATTGTTGAAATTGATTTTGATTTAAAAACTAATTCTCTTTTTGCTCCAGGTGTTGTTAAAGCAGATTATAATATTATTCCAAAGGATGAAGTTGTTGTTATACGAAATGATGAAGTTGTTGCTGTAGGTAAAGCTGCTTTATCTGGTCGTGAAATGGAAAAATCAGATAATGGGATTGCTGTTAAAATAAGACATAGAAAAAAATAATTTTCCTGTTTTTGGAATTTTTATTTTTTTTATTATTTCTTTATTGTTATTATTTTTGTAATAAAATATTTTTTTATTATAATTTTTTTTTTATTGAATATAACTTTTATAGTATATAAATTAATAAATTATAAATATAATATAAAACAATATTATATTAGTATGAATTTTTATTATTTTAAATAAATTATTCTAATATTGATAATATAATATATTATATTATTTTTACTTATTAAATCAAAGAGGAGATATTATGGCTGAAGAATTGGCAAATGCTGTTAAAGAAGCTGTTTCTGTTGTAAATGATCCACATATGGGTGTTAGTATTGTTGAAGTAGGTATTGTACAATCTATTGCAATTGATGGAAGTACTGCAACTATTGTAATTAAACCAACTAATCCTGGTTGTATGAGTGTAACTCGTATGGCTGCTCAAGCAAAACAAGAAGCTTCAAAAGTTGAAGGTATTGATAAAGTTAAAATCGTTATTGAAGGTCATGTAATGGCGGATTCTCTTAATGAAATGCTTAATAAAGAATAATTGTTCTTCTATTAATTAAATTATTAGTTTGATTGTAATTTTTTAGTTTTATACTAATTATTCTAGTTAAATTAATAATTTTTCATTATTGACTAAATATGATTAACCAAAAGATTTAACCAAAAGATTTATATATCATATATTACATATTTTATAATATCTATAATTTTTGTATAGGCTAGTGGCACAGCCTGGTCAGCGCGCACGGCTGATAACCGTGAGGTCCTGGGTTCGAATCCCAGCTAGCCTATTTTTATACTATTTTTATACTATTTTTAGATTATTTTTCTATGTTTTATTGTTTTGTTTAATTTTGATTATATTTTTTTATTTTATTTTATTTAATTTGTTAAAGTTTATTATTTTTAATATTTTTAAAATTTCTTAACTAATCATCCTTTAATTTTATATACTTTTAAACTAAATTATTAGTTAAGTTAGATAATGTATAATTTAAGGGATGGATGTTATAATGTGGTCAGAAATAAATGATAAATTTAAAAAATATCCTGCAAGAAAAGAAGTAGCATCTAAAATGTTGGAGTTAGGTTTGAGAGTAACTGAGGATTCTAAGATTTATTGTGGAGATTTAAAAATTAGTGATTCTGCTTTAGCTAAGTCGGTTAATGTTGATCGTAGGGTAATTAAATCTACAATTAATTTTATTTTAAAAGATAATCAATTATCAGATATTTTTAAAAATATTATTCCTGCAGGGACATTACTTAAAAATATTGCTCAAAATTTAGGGTTAGGGGTTATTGAAATTGAAGTTGGTGAAAATAATCAAGGTGTTTTAGCTTCTGTTGCATTAATTGCAAAAAATAGTGGAATTGATATTCGTCAAGCTTATGCTTCAGATAATCATTCAACTAATAATCCTGTTTTAACAATTATAACTAATGATTCAGTTCCTACAGAATCTATTAAAGAATTTTTAGAAGTTGATGGGGTTATTAAAGTTTCAATTTATTAATTTAATTATATTTTTGTAATAAATTAAATTAATTTATTTCTTAAAATTTTTAATAAAAAAAGAGAATTTATAAAGAATTTATTTATTTGCTTCTTGATAGATTTCTTCCCAGAAATTAATATCTTCTTTTAATTGTTCAATAAGTTCTTTATTATCTTGAAAATTAATTTCTTCACCACAATCTGGGCAAGTAAATCCATAATAAGTTGCTTGTTCGAAATTAAAACGGCAGTGATTGTATGGACATACAAAGAACATACTATTCTCTTCTTCATCTAACATTTTTTTAAGTTCTTTTAATCTATTGCTAGCTTCTTCTTTAATTAATTTAGTCACTTCTTCTTCTTCAAATTTCCATGCATATGCATACCATTGGGTTTCAGGATCTTTACTTCTTTTATAACTAGCAACACCATTATCATAAAGTTTGTAAAGTATTTTTCTGACAATGTTTAATTTTATCTCTGTCTTTTCAGCTATTTCTTCATCAGTTTCAATACCATCAATTAAACATTGGACAATTGCTAAGTTTTCTTCTTCTTGAACTATACTTAATAAAGCTGATTGAACTAAAGGGTCATTTAACATGATGCTTCTTCCTTTATATTTGGATTATGATTTCATTTATAATATCTATATATTATATGTAAATTTAGATAATCAATCTGTAAATTCACATAATCTATAAATATTATAATTATATATTTTTAACATTATAAATTTTTTCTTTTAATTATATTTGAAAGGAATGGGTAATTATTTCATATTATTTTTCATATTGTTTAATTTTCGGTTACTTTAATTTTTTATTTTTCGAATAAGAACTGCAGGGGTATGAGTAATTGAATCTAATGATTCTATACTTATTTCATTTTTTTCTTCTTTCAGAGTATTAATGTTTAAAACCTTTTTTGCACTATGTATTGTTGCCATGGCTGTTGGAAGTTCTTTTTGGTAATCTTCAGCTATATTTGCAATTTTAATTCCTTCTTCTACTGAAATATTTCTTGAGCATCCAAGGGGAGTGGATCCTACATTTTCACATAATTGTCCTAAAGCATATCCAAAAACTCCATTATTGGATTTGATTCCTTCAATAGCTGTAGGTAATCCCGTAAAATATTTATTTTTTATTTTATATGTTGCATCAGTATCAATGATTAATACAGTTAAATTTTTATTTACTTTTAAATTTATCTTTTCATTTATTTCCTCTGCAACTTTACTAGGATTTTCTGGAAGTAAGGAAACATAAGTTCCTGGTGCATTACTTAAATCAATTCCGGCTTCTGATGCTGGTTTTAAAGCATGTTTCCACCCATACAGGTTTAATACAAGTTCTTTGTGTTGTTTTGTTTCTTCTGGTAGTTTTCTAAGGTTTTTTATTGTTCTTTTTTTAATTCTAAGTAATGGTCCTAGAATATATCCCCATAAATATTTGCTCCAGTATGTAGCTAAAAAATTTGCTTTTAATGAAGGGGTGTACTCTGACTCATCTATAAGTCTTCCTTGAGATATTGCTATTGGTGTTTCAGCTATTACGAGATAATCCTCTTCTTCAGATAATTCACAAATAATATCTATCATAAAATCGATACTTTCGTTTGGTTTTATATAGTGAGTTTCAATAGGGATAACTTTATATCCTTTTATCTCTCTATATTTATATTCTATTCCTTTAGGTGTTTTATCTATTTTGTAGTTTAAATGTTTTT
>JAZLLL010000187.1:0-6867 GCA_045598125.1 Methanobrevibacter sp.
ATTAATTAGTTTATTATTTTATAATTTATCCAATACTATTTTGCCTAAATTTATTTTATTCTCTAGTGTTTTCATAATTGTATTTGTAACAATAACTTCTGGAATTATTTCTTCAAGTTTTTCTTTCATAAGAATATCTGAATTATCTATAATTAATATATCTAAAAAAGATTTATAAATTTTAGCTACACCTATGGATGAGGTTTCATATCCTGATGCTGACATGAATTTAGCTGCAGGGCCACTTACTGGGGAATTTCCAATAAATGGGGATACTGCTATAACCTCCTTATTTTTTAATACTTCTTCAACACCTTCTAAAGAGATTATGGGGAGTATTGAAGTAATGGGGTTTGATGGTCCTATTATTATTCTTTTAGATTTTTTCATTGTTTTAATAAGTTCGGGGTTTGTTTTTACAGAATTATATTTAACTTCTTTAACTGTGGGTTCGCCCAGATATTTAATTAAAAATTCATGAAATTCAATTTCACCATATTCTTTAGTTTTTATTTTAATATTTGAGTTTTCATCACTCATAGGTATGATTTTTGAGCTTATGTTTAAATTTTTTCTTTGAATATCTACAGCTTCACTTAAACTATAATTATCTAAAAGTTGTGTTTTTTGTATTTTAGTAGCTCTATCTTTGTCTCCGATTTTAAGTAATTCTGGAGATCCTATCTCTTCTAATCTTTTATTTGTTATAAATGTATCATCTTTAATACCATACCATGTTTCTTCATTTATTAAATCTGCAAATGTATATAATACAGTATCGATATCTGCAGAAACATAAACCCCTGAAAAATAATTGTTTTCAACAGTATTTACTATAACATTAATTTTTTCTTCAGGATAAATTTTTTTTATGCCTTGGATTAATTTTGGAGTACCTGTTCCTCCAGATAATATAGTAATCATTTTTTTCACATCTTTTATTTTATCTATTTTTAATTATCTTAATATATTTTAAATAAAGTTATATACTTTTAATCTTCTATTAATTTACTTCCACATTTAGGACATATTGTCTTTTCAGATGTCACTAAAGAGATATTATTATTACAGTTTGGGCAAATATTATTTTCAAGAATTTTTCTCCGATTTTTATAAGTACTATTGTCAAAATCAAAAAATAATATTTTAAATTTTGAGTTTTTATTATATTTAGATATTTTTTTAATTATGCACTCCTCAGTAGTTAAATTTTTTCCTTCAGGAACATAAGTTTTTATTAGTTCTTTACAATGTGGACAATAAGTTTCATAAAGAAATCCTTTAAGATTTGATTTTGTCATCATATTTGAGTTTTCTTGTGTTAATGTTTCTTCTATAATCTCATCATTTTCATTTAAATAGAAAATTAAATCTTTATCTTTGAAGTTAAAATTGCATTTTTCACATTTAAAATTAATTATTGTTCCCATTTTACCACATTATTTAAGATTTATTATTTTTAATCTTATTTTAAATATATAATATTATTTATATGTAAAATCTATTTTTATCTATCTAAATGCATCAAATTCTTTTGGGCGAAGCAGTGGTTTAATATTTGATTTAATATCTCTTAAAGTATTAAATGCATCAAAACCTCTAATTAAAACAACAGGTATTCCTTCATTTGCTTGTCCCATAAGTAAAGAAGCAGCAGCTGCTAATTCGTCTGCAGTAGCTACTTCGGTTGTTTCAAGAGATCGTCCATATAAATCTTTATCTCCAATTCGAACCCATAGTGGTTTGATACCTGAACATCCAATTGCAGTTCCAATAGCACCTACTCGAAATGCTCTTCCTTGTGTGTCTGTAACAATCACTGCAATTTTTTTATTAGTTTCCCTTTCAATAGATTCTCTAATTGTTTTTGCAGATAAATCAGGATTTTCTGGCATAGGTGTAGCTAATCCATTCTCTACATTGGATTCATCAATACCAGCATTTGCACATACAAAACCATGTTTAGTTTCGGTAATTAAGAAATTATCTCCTACAAACACAACTTCTTTAGATTCATTAAGAATAGCTTCTACAAGTTTAGGATTTTTTTTAGATTTGTTAGCTATTTTTTTTGCTTCGATACTAGGTTCAAGATTATCTAGTTCTATATAATTTCCTTCTGATTTCGCGATTAATGTTTCTGCTATTAAAAATATATCTCCATCTTGTATATTGATTTTTTCTTCTTTTAAATCTTTAATTATTAAATCTGATATATTATCTCCTTTTTCTACTAAAGGAATTTTTTTTAATCCAAATAATTCTAAAGTCATAATTTCTTTTATAGTTTTGTAAATATAAAAAACTTATCATATTTTTTTTTAAATTTATTTTTTAAATTCTTTAAATTGCTATTTAAATAAATTATTATATTGAATAAATTATTTAATTAATTTTTATGTAATAATTATTAAAATAAGTACTGTAATGAAAGTTATGATTGAATAATATTAGGAATTAATAAGATATTAAAAAAAAGAATGGATTATTCTGGGTTTAAACCAGATATTTTCCATTTTTTATCGTAGACTGCAGCTACTGAACATACAGGATATTCAAAGTTAGCAAATGCTCCTTCATTAAATATAAAGTTACATGCGTCTTCACTATGTTCTGCTTGAAATTTAACAATGGTGGGATTATTAATTTCATATGTTGAAATAAATGCTCCTTTTCCAGCATCTATTTTTTCAATCAATACTTTGCTATCAGTTACAATTCCAATATAAGCTTCTTCTTTAGTAGATACTGCTGCAATTCTTGGAGTATTATAATCATCTTTTTCATAGTCCATGGTTATTAAAGAGTATGCAATTGCATCTCTTATATTCATACCTAATTTAATTTTATCTGCAATAGGGTCTGTATGGGAACCATTGGAAATAATTGCCATATCATTAACTATTTTTAAACAGTTATATGCAATGTATGTGTTTTTAAATATATCTTTTTCAAAACCTTCTTTTGGTATAATGCTTGCTTCATCTTCGTTTACTTTCACTTGGCGATTTGGAAATGATCTACTTGAAACTCTATATGCGACATAAGGTTTTCCATATTCTGTTATTCCTGCTGAAATTATTCTACCCAAATACATTTTTTCATCCTTGTTTTTAGTTTATCCATTATATATAATATATAAATTAAAAAATAAAATCTATTTTAATATTTATTTTGAATTAGGTGCACAAACAGCATCTTTAGGGTTCATACCTGCAGGTGTTGTAATTATGATTGTGTGCTCTTGCGTTTTAATTTGTATTTCTCCTTGATCTAATACATTTGCATGCACTCCTATTGCATTATTTTGTATTTCTGATGAGAAATCTTGTCCGTTCACTATTACTTTTTCTAGATGTGCTACTGGTAATAAATAATATTCTGCATCTCCAGTAGTGTCTGTCATGTTTGGCTTCCCACTACCTGATCCAGCATCATCTATTGCAGTTGATCCAAAACTACTTGTAACAACTAAAAAGATTAATAATGTAAATAAAATATCAATGAATGGGACCAACTTAATTTCGGGTTCATCATCATCTAATTCTTTCCGATGACTTTTAATATCTATTGTCATTATATCACTAGTTAATTTAATATGTTATTTATTGTCTAAGTTTACTTTCAGTAATTTCAGATTTTACATCACATTTTTCTAAAATAATATTACTTATACTTTTTTCAAGCATACTAGGTTTAAATGAAATTTGGATATTAGAATAAGGGTCTGCAATTTCTTTTACATTCACAACTCCTTCTGCTTCTTGCAATGCTTTAACAACACAAGGAATCTTCTCATAAACTCTTATTTTTATAACACCATAACTCCAGTTAGTCATTTTAGTAGCTAATTCAATTTTATCGATTTCGGTCTGAATTTGTCCTTTAATGTATGTATGTAAAGGTAAAAGGACAATTGCCACAGTAAGTCCCGCAATTGTAGTAATAAGTGCAATGTAAATACCTTCTGCCATAGTTGCCATATCTGGTGAAACTCCTAAACTTTTAAAAGTCAACCAAATACCTAAAACAGTACCAATTAATCCTAAGAATGGTGCAAGTTCGATAATTGTTTTCAAAGTACGTATTCCTTTAGTCATTTTACTCATTTCAACAATAAAGATTTGCTCCATACTTTCTTCAACTTCTGTTTTATTTTTATATCCTATTTTCAGTGCTTCGGATATAATTTTTGAAATAGGATTTTTGTAATGGCTTATGTTTTTTAAAGCTTCAATAGCTCCTCCTCTTTCCATGGATACAGTTACTGTACCCATGATTTCAGTCGTATTTATCTTATTAATTTTTCTAAGGTATAATACTTTTTGAATGGAGGTTAATAATCCATAGACACCTAATAATAAAATTAGGTAAGTGATAATTCCTCCACTCTGGAGCATATCAATAATTAAGGTAAATCCTCCATAAATCATTTCTAGAACCATATTTATCCTCTTAATCATTTATTATATATTTAATTTTTATAGTTTTTAATATATATTTTTTATACTTTTAAATTTATTATTTTTGATATTTTCATATATTTCTTATTTTTTTTATTTAAAATAAATTTAAAGATTTTGATATTTTAAGGTGTTTGTCTATTTTGATGGTGGTTTAAAAATAATTTAATAAGTTTTATTATTGAAATTATTTATAAATTCTCTTCTTCTCTTTTTATTTTTTGTACAGTTTCCCAACTTTTTCTAACAAATTCAGGCATATCTTTGTAAGTGTATTGTCTTAAAAATGCTTTAGTTTTAGGGTCACTTGGATATCCAGATCCTATTCCATTTTTATCTTTTGTTTTTTTAATATATGTTCTATTTAATTCATCTATAATTTGATCTCTTCTGTTTTTTGCAATTATTGATGCAGCACCAACAGGAAGATAATTTTCATCAGCTTTATGTTCTGCAATAACTAATTTATCATTTCCTGCAAAGTTTTGCATCTCTTCTTTTAATCTTCCTTCTTTAACATCTAATGCATCGATTATTATTTTATCAGCATCTAATTTTTTAATAATTTTCATCATAGCTAATTTTTCAATTTGATTAAGATTAACTCCTTTAGCTCTCATTATATCTATATCTTTTGCACTTATTTCTACAAGTTCATAATCAAACATTTTAGTTAGTTTTCTTGCTAAAATGGCTCTTCTTTTTGGGGTTATTTTCTTAGAATCTTTAACTCCCATTCTTTCAATAATTCTTTCTTTTTTCTCAGGAATAACAATTCCTCCAATAACCATTGGTCCAAGTACAGGTCCTCTTCCAGCTTCATCTAAACCTAAAATATTCATTTTTACCATCGTTATTCTTTTATTTATAAAATAGTTATTATTTTTTTTAAATTTTTAATTATTTTTTTATTTATAAAATAGGAATATTAAAAATAGTTTTTGTTTGATTGTATTTGTAGAAATAAGTTAATTATAATTTTAAAAAGAGATTATTCCATATGCTATTAAAGGAATAAATGAATTGTATTCATTTAGTGTTTTATCAGAATACAATTCTATGTTTGATGTTTTTGAAAATGTGTTTATTTCATAGCTTTTAAACGTACTTCTGGTTCTAATGCTAATGGTTCAGCAGCTATAATTGCGGTTCCTTTAGCTACAACTGTCATAGGATCATCAGAAATTTTAATAGGAATCTCAGATTCATCAAATATTCTTTCTTTAAGTCCTTTTATTCTAGAACTTCCTCCAACAGCCACAGTATTAGTATAAACGCCCATCATTAATTCTGGAGGTAATCTTTCTAATATAAGATTTAATCCTCCAATGATTTCTTGCATTATTGGTTCTACAGCATCAGCAATTAATTTTGAGTCAATAACGACTCTTTTTGGTCTGTTGGTTTCCATGGATTTTCCCATAACTTCATAAGTTAAGTTTTCAGAATCAGCACTACTATGAACCATACCTACTTCTATTTTTGCAGCTTCTGCATCGTGAATACTAATTGCAACATTTTCTTTTTCTGCGATTAAATCAACGATTCTTTGATCTATATCATCTCCACCTACTCTTACAGTTTCAATATCATTTATTCCTCCAAGGGAGATTACAACTAAATCAGTAGATCCTGCTCCAATATCAATAACCATTGTTCCATTAGGTTCTGCAATTGGTAATCCTGCACCAATAGCAGCAGCTAATCCTTCACTTATCACTAAAACATATTCTGCTCCAGCTTTTCTTCCTATTTCTTCAGCTGCATTTTTTTCTACTTCGGAAGAATCTCCAGGAATTCCTATAACAATTCTCCCTACACTTTCTCCTTCTTTTATACCAATTTCCATTGCTTTAATTAATAAAGCTTGTGCTTGAGCAATATTTTCAATGACTCCTTTTTTTAAAGGTCTTACAGCCACAATATCTTCTGGAGTTCTTCCTAACATTTTTTTAGCTTCTTCTCCAACAGCTAATACTGCAGTAGGGTCATCTTTTTTAACAGAAACAACAGAGGGTATTTGGTATAAATCAAATTTGTCTCCGGAAGGCTTTGCAATTACTGTGTTTAATGTACCTAAATCAATACCTAAACTATTTTTAACAAGTTTTACAGTTGGTTTTATTTCATCAACTTCTTCATTTCCAAAAATGCTCACATTTATTCCTCCATATTGTTAAATGTAATTTATTCATAGATTTATTTTTAAATTTTTAATTGGTTTAGATTTATTGATTTTTTAAATTTTTGTTTAAATTTTAATTATACCAATTAAATTTTTAACATTATGAATTATTAATTTATATATTTATATTATTTATTTTCATTTATAATAAGTTTATGTATTTATTTAAAATTATAATTCATTTATAATAAGTTTATGTATTTATTTAAAATTATAATT
>JAZLLL010000188.1:0-2659 GCA_045598125.1 Methanobrevibacter sp.
CAGTGCGATGCCTTCGGCAGACGAAATGTTGAAATTTATATACTTGAATAATTGTTATATCTGTGTTATAATGTTGAGGTCGGTTTTCGACCTCATTATTTTTTTCAAAAAAGAACTAGTAAAAATTTAATATTATTACAAATAAAATACTTAACATAACTTTTTAAATAACTTAAATTTAAATTAAATAACTTAGATTTAAGAGAGATTATAATGAGTATTATAGATAAATTTGAAAAATTAGACTTATTTCATCCACTAATTTTAGTGGCA
Organism: Methanobrevibacter sp.; assembly: GCA_045598125.1. Taxonomy (GTDB): domain Archaea; phylum Methanobacteriota; class Methanobacteria; order Methanobacteriales; family Methanobacteriaceae; genus Methanobrevibacter. Next base: position 274 of record JAZLLL010000188.1, read on the forward strand.
ATTATCATTCTTTTTGTTTTAATTGCAATTCCTTCATGGACTATTTTAGATGAAATAATAGCTCCATATCCTCAATTATATGGGTATATTTTTATAGGATTATTCTTTTTTATATCTGGTATATTGGTTGTTAGATTTTTGTTTAATAATTCTAAATTATCTCCTAAATATCTTTATTTAATTAGAGAGCCTAAAATTCCTAATAAACTTTCTTTATTTGGGAAGTATTCTAAATCTGAATTAATTATAGTTGGAATAGTTTTATTAGGTATTCTTCTTCAAATAATTAATTTAATTAATCTTGGAGGAATTCCTTTATTTAGTAGTATATTAAAGGCTAAAGCTGCTACTAAAATTTGGTTAATTTCATATATTCTATTTTTACCTTCAATTAATATATTATTGGCTAAATTTAATAGAAAATCTCATTATTTCCTTCTAATTATTGGTTTAGTTTTATTTGCTTTAACTGGATATAGAACAACTCCAATTGCTATTGTTTTATCTAGTTTTATAACTTTGTATTATACTCGAGATTTTAAATTAAAATATCAAATATTATTCTTTGTTATTATCGCTTGTTTACTTATTGTTATTGGATTTATAGCAGTAAGTGCTATTGGAACTCAACATTGGAGATTAAATCCTATTGAGTTAGTTTCATATAGGGCAGGTTTTACTTTGAAAATTCTTGATAGAGTTATTAACCGTCAACTTATAACTGGGGGATCATTATTTTATGCAACATTAACTGGCTTTTTTAACTCTGTAGATCCAAGAGTTCTTGTTGGTGAGGCAGTATTATCTCAATCTCACTCAATTACTTCTACTATATTTGGTCCTGTACTATTGGATTTTGGTATAATTGGAATGATTATTCAAATGTTCTTTTTAGGAGTATTTTTAAAAATATTACATATTCTTCAGAAATATAAAACAGGAATTTTAACTGGAATTTATGGTGTTATTTTAGCTCAAACATTAATTTGGGTTGAAACAGGACCTACTGATATAGTAGTTTGGTTATTTTATTTAATTGGATTTGTGATTTTAATTGTAAGTTTATTGAAATTAGAATCAAAGGTTAAAAATTTTAAAGGATAATTTTTATAATAATTTTTAATAATAGTTTAATTTGAATAAAGAAACTAATATTTAATAGAAAGGAAGAAACTAATATTTAATAGAGTTTATAGGAAAAATATTTAATAGGAGTTTTAAGGTATGGGTAAAAAATCTTTGAATATTGCTATAGCTGCTGAAATAGTACCTGCTAAAACTATTATTCCTGTTTTAGAGAAATTAAAAAAATTAGATAAAGAAGATAAATTAAATTTTAAGATTGGTAAAATTATTGCTCTTTATCATGGTATTCCAGCTAAAGATTTACTCCAAGATTATTGTGATGAATTTTATAGTATTGGTGAAGGTAGGAGAGGAACTCCTAAATATAAACTTCCATTTTTAATTTTTAGAGACATTATAAAATCATTTAATGCTCTTTATAATAAGGATATTGATTTACTTATTACAATAGGTAATGCAGGGGATGTTAGAAAATCAATTATTGCAGCAAATATCTTAAAAATTCCAATTTTACATATTGAACAAGATATTTATAATCCTATTGAAGTTATATCTCAAGCTAATTTAGTTACAGTACCTAATGAGGATTATCTTAATATTGTTAAAGATTATGGTATTAATAATGTTATCAATATTAATGGTTATCCTATGGTAAAATATATTTCAGATTATATGAATAATTTTACTATTAAAAATACTGAAGAAAGCTTTGATATTTTGGTAGTTTTGGGTGGGGATTTAAAGAAAAAAGATATTTATCTTTTAATTAATCAAATTGAAAGATTTAATAGAAAAACTTTAATTGCACCATATAGATTTAACAGGGATTTTGTTAAAAATTTAGTTAATTCTGACAATACAATCGTTCTAGATCAATATGTTGATTTAATCAATTATCTTAAATCAACTAAACTTTTAATTTATGCTGCTGGAATGGGAATGACTATTGAAGCAGGGCTTATGGAAGTTCCATCTATTAAAATAGAAGGTTTTCATAAAGAACATGCAAGTGTTGATTTAGCTAATTCGTTAGGTATTCCAGTTGTAAAAATAGAAGATATTAATCATATAAATTTTGATTCTATTCAAGTTAACTCAAATAAGTTATTAGAAAATAGTGAAATTGCAATTGATAATCTTGTTTGTATAATAAATAATTTTAATTTTTCATATAAAAGAAGTGGTTTAAAAGTAGCTAAAAATATTTGGAATGTTCGCAAAATTTATAGGTGATTTTAAATTTTTTAGTTTTATTTATTTTTCATTTTTTTTTAATTATTGGTTTTTAATTTTTGATTTA